>NZ_JAENGN010000060.1:0-954 GCF_016533505.1 Parapedobacter sp. ISTM3
CTACAAAGACTTGTCGGAAAAGGGCTATTACAGCCGTATCATTTCGGGGAACGTGCAGCAACGCATCGAGGTGGATAGTGTCGTGTGCAATTTCGACAACTACCCGTATGCAGTGCGCACCTATGCCAAACAGTTCATTATCCGGTCAAGCAATGTAACCAGGCGAAACCTGATTACTTCCTGCTATCTCGTCAACTCCGTTCGTTCCGACAATAATCCGCAGGGCTTCAATATTGAAAAATTTGCAGTCGTGGAAAATAAGGATATAGAGGTCATCGAACGCTAAAAAACAATCTTATGGAAGCATTATCAGATTTAAGCACGTTCGCAAAAATCCTTACCGACAAAGGATATAACGGGTATTTCCATACGCAGGGTGCGTATGCCGGAAAGCTGAAAGACAGCATCAGCGAATACCTCGAAAGCTGCCAAAAAGGTGCAGATACTTTGCCTAAGCAGGACTTACTGCTGACAGGCTACCTGCAATGGTCGGGCGATGACAAGCCCCGTGTAGAATGCAGTATGTGGGTAAAGTACCTGAATGGCAAATTCTCATTGAGCCGTATGGAGGTAGCCAAGAAAGACGGCTTTGGGCAATTACTCAAAAAATCGGAACTGGCAAACCTGTCCGTAATGTCCGCACCCAAATTAACGGAGGCGGTCGCACTGGTCAACGATGCGCCGAAACAACAGGCGGGTAAAAGTCCTAAGCGTTTCAAGCTATAACACAGAAATAGTAAGGGTATGAAAAAATTAAGAGCAAATATGGACAGGTACTTTGACAAGTTGGACGAACGTTGGCGGGCGTTGCCCTTGCGCAAACAGCACCAATATACGCTGTACTTCTTTGTGGGTTACCTGCTGCTTACCGTAGCGGTCATTGGCAAAGTAATGTACGATACCTCAAAGTCCGGTAACGGTATGGTCATAGAGCATATCGAAAACCCTGTCCTT
>NZ_JAENGN010000061.1:0-860 GCF_016533505.1 Parapedobacter sp. ISTM3
TTGGTAACGTCATATGACGATTTGCAACAGATGGAGAGTTTTGTGATGAGCTGGTAGGCTCTTCCTTGCTGATTTGGTTCGGCATCATTGGATCGATAAGCGTAATTAATAAACAATCTTGAAGTCGCAATTTGCGACTTCAAAGGCAGGTAGGCAAAAGCTATTTAACCAGCAAGAAACCAGCGATGGATCATTTGATGTCAGGAAGATGATAATGGTGCTTGGAGTAATGGAATGCGAAGACTTGATATTCCGATTTGGAATATCATACAGCGCATTGAAAAACCATGTGGTTGAAGAATATTGGAGGTCAAAGGTGAAAGAAGAAGAACTAAACCAAGGAATATATTATATTTCGGTGCTTTAGACCGGAAACCGTTAACTATGGAATTGGCAAATATTCCTCATGTGCTGCGATATGGGATAACACACTTTAAATCGCCTAATGCCAATCCGAATTTTATTACCATTGGAGACATCGCGTTGATTGACGCAAGAAATACAGGGCGAGTGTTTATAAATAACGGCGATTACTCATTGACCTATGATTAGATACCTAACAGGTAATATTTTAGAGAGCGATGCACAGGCATTGGTAAATACCGTAAACACCGTAGGTGTGATGGGCAAAGGTATCGCCTTGCAATTCAAAAGGGCGTTTCCAAATAATTTCAAAGCTTATGCAGATGCGTCTAAAAAAGGAGAGGTTGAGATTGGTAGGCTTTTGGTGACGCATGACAACAACCTTGATGCTGGCGAAAAGTTGATTATCAACTTCCCCACGAAAAAGGATTGGCGAAAGCCTTCGGAATATTCGTTTATCGAAGAAGGATTGGATGACTTAATCCGGGTAATTGATG
>NZ_JAENGN010000062.1:0-799 GCF_016533505.1 Parapedobacter sp. ISTM3
TGCCGATCTGGCTTTTGGGCAGGGTGGATTTTATTTCTTCAAAGATCCATCTGCCCAATTCGTTGATCACCGGCAGCGACTCGGTCAGCCGCAGTTCCTTGATCTGATCGGCGGCCAGTTTTTCCTCCCGGGCCCGCCTTTCAACCGCATAGAGCCGCTGGATCATGAGCAGGGCTTTTTCCGCCTTAGCTCTGTCATTATCCAGTGCCCGCTCGAACTCCCTGCGCGCATGCGCCCAGCAGGCCAGGTGGGTGATATCCTTTCTGCGGCCATATTTCTCATATACCGCATATCCATCGGTCTGCAGGTAGCCTTTGAAGGTATCCAGCAGCTTCCTTGCGGCCACCTGCCCGCGCGTGGGCTGGTAGTCGAACAGCACAATACCGTCAAGCGGGGCATGGTATACCCAATAGTATCCCTGGTGGGCAGCGCCCTTTTTATCGCTGTCCAGTACTTTTATCGGACTTTCGTCTACCTGTAAATACCCTTTCGTTTTGGTGTCCAGGACGAGCTGTTCATAAAGCGGGTGCAGTTTGATGAGTGCCTCTTTGGTCCAGCCCTCGATGGTGGAGGAGGCGATCTGTATGTTTTCCCGGGCGAAGATCTGCTTCTGCCGGTACAGCGGGAGGTGATCGCAATATTTTCCGGTAAGTATCATTGCCAATAATCCCGCTCCGGGGATACCTTTGTCGATCACGCGCTCGGGAAGTTCCCCGATGCGCACGCCATCACCATTTTTAGGTGTGTATTTATAGCGGATATAACGTTTGATGTAGAACCGGGCAGGCTCGCACTCCAG
>NZ_JAENGN010000063.1:0-777 GCF_016533505.1 Parapedobacter sp. ISTM3
GTTCACGGCGGTTGCATCGCTCGGGCCGTGGTTCGTCACCGTGATGATGTAGTCAACCGATTCACCCGGAACGAAGGTCGCCTGCCCGGCCGTGCTGGTTACCTTCACCGTCTCGATGTCCGCTTCCGGTTCCGGGGTCAACGGCGTTGTCTCGCACTGCGGGCAGTCCGGATTGGGGTCCGGCGTCGGTGTGGTCACCGTCACCGCGTTCACCAGCGTGCCGGTGAAGTCCGAAGGCGTCTGTACCGTCACCGTATAGGTCACCACCGCGCCGTTAGGCAATACCGGTATGGTCTCGTTCAGGTTACCGCTACCGCTTGCGTTCGGAAGCGTCACTGCACCGGTGGTCACCACCGCCGTCCAGTTTGTTATCACCGTACCGGCTGGTGCCGTATCCTCCACGTTCACGGCGGTTGCATCGCTCGGGCCGTGGTTGGCCACCGTGATGGTGTACTCAACCGATTCACCCGGAACGAACGTCGCCTGCCCGGCCGTGCTGGTTACCTTCACCGTTTCGATGTCCGCTTCCGGTGTGGGTGTCAACGGCGTGGTCTCGCACTGCGTACAGTCCGGATTGGGGTCCGGTGTCGGTGTGGTCACCGTCACCGCGTTCACCAGCTGACCGGTGAAGTCCGATGGCGTCTGTACCGTCACCGTATAGGTTACCACCGCACCGTTAGGCAATGTGGGTATCGTCTCATTGATGTCGCCTGTGCCGCTTGTGTTGGGCAGGCTCACCGTACCGCTGGTTACCACCGCCGTCCAGTTTGTTATCAC
>NZ_JAENGN010000064.1:0-777 GCF_016533505.1 Parapedobacter sp. ISTM3
CGTACAAAGGGAAAGAAACCGTACCAAGAAGAGCCTTGACGGAAGCTACGGCGAACACTTTTTGAAAACCCATTCGATGACAAAGCGGGGCGATAAAAGTATCTATATCCGGCAGGAATACCACGAACGGCTATCCCGTATTGTACAGGTAATCGGTAAAGATGCTATACCCCTGTATGCCTATCTCGATAACATACTGGAACATCATTTTGAAATGTTTGAAAAAGCCATTACCGATGATTTCAACGAAAAGTTTAAACCCATTTTTTAAAGCATCTGATTATGGAAATAGTAATTGTGATTTGCCTGCTGATAGTCATTGTCCTGCTTTTGCAGGATAAGATTGTAATTCATAAAAGGTCGGAGCAAAAGTCCAAACAGGAAAAAGTTAACCCGAACCTGCCCGATATTATGGGGCAACCCAAGCCAGTAAGAAGCCTTTCAGTGCCAAACACTGCCAATGACAGCCAAATAACGGAACCGGAGATAAACCCTGATAATTTAGACATCGAATACGACGAAAACGAAAACGTCAGCATTCAAATTCCGCAGGAAGAACTGGACGAAGTTTTCAGCAATATGCCTGATTTGGAAGAAGAGGAAGAAGAATGGAACAGGTACGGAATATCCGGTGGCGATAACGGTTTTGCCCAAGGGGTTACCTATGACGAACTAAGCTCCGTAGGGGCATTGCTCCAAAAAGAGAATTTGGAACAGGCTCAAAAGGAAACAGCGGTAGCCATAGTTCAGAAATTACAGGGAACCGAATTATTCAGC
>NZ_JAENGN010000065.1:0-718 GCF_016533505.1 Parapedobacter sp. ISTM3
TAAGGCCAGGAGGCAAGTTTGGTTATTCGGTTAGTGGAACTGATGCGTAGACGCGTAGGTGGGCAAAAGTGGGAGAATCATCCCAAGAATAAGCGGGTTTGCTTAGGGTTGGTGGGAGCAGGGGCATTGGTGAGCACAAGAGTGGCTACAGTTCGTTGGGTTTCTGTAAGCGAAAGCATCCGCTTAATCACTAAAGCAGCAACCAATCAACTTGAAGCAACCTTTTGAAATAGCAATTTGAATGTCTTATTTTGTAAGCATAGTAGCTGCAATATGAATGACAAGGATTTTGAGGCATTAATGGAGCTTGCTGCCAGAAAGCTGGAAGAAGCTAAGGCGATGTCTAAAAAAGAGGCGATACAATCGCTTAATAGCGCAGGTATACTTTTATAAATTGCAAAATAGTTGAGAAGTTATGCGAATGACGTGTGAATTGAAACTCGTAAACATATTGCCTATTACGCTGGACACCCGTGAAGCTGCCAATCGGCTTGCTGATGTAGTGAGAGAACGTAATGAATGCAAGCAGATAGTATTGGACTTTTGGGGTATTGAATTTATATCGCGTTCATTTGCTGACCAACTGTACAAGGAATTGTACCTTCATGATAAGGAATCATTTGACATTGTCATCAAAAATGCTGATGCCACCATCACTCGCATGCTGGATGCGGTATCTAAGACGCAGGCCAAGCGGAGAGTCGTAAAAAGAACTCAC
>NZ_JAENGN010000066.1:0-703 GCF_016533505.1 Parapedobacter sp. ISTM3
CTGGAGAGCGAGCCTGCCAGGTTCTACATCAAGCGTTATATCCGTTACAAATATGCCGCTAAAAGCGGTGAAGGGGTAAAGATCGCGGAACTTCCCGAACGGGTCATCGACAAGGGCATCCCCGGGGCAGGGCTACTGGCGATGGTACTTACCGATAAATACGTGGACCACTTGCCGCTCTACCGCCAGAAACAGCGCTTTGCCCGGGAAAACATACAGATCGCCTCCTCCACGATCGAGGGCTGGACCAGGGAGGCACTGATCAAACTGCACCCGCTCTATGAACAGCTTATCTTCGACACCAAAGCCAAAGGATATCTGCAGGTCGACGAAAGTCCGATAAAAGTGCTGGACAGCGATAAAAAAGGAGCTGCCCACCAGGGATACTATTGGGTATACCATGCCCCGCTGGACGGAACGGTATTGTTCGATTACAGTCCCACCCGTGGCAGGCAGGCACCGTTGCCCATACTGGGCAGCTTCAGGGGTTACCTGCAGACGGACGGGTATGCCGTATACGAGAAATATGCACGGAGCAAAAACGTGGTCCACCTGGCCTGCTGGGCGCATGCAAGAAGAGAGTTCGAGCGGGCACTGGATAATGACAAGGTCAGGGCGGAAAAAGCGCTGCTCATGATCCAGCGGCTCTACGCGGTGGAAAGGCGGGCCCGGGAGGAAAAACTGGCCGCCGAACAGATCAAGG
>NZ_JAENGN010000067.1:0-703 GCF_016533505.1 Parapedobacter sp. ISTM3
ACAATGCTGCGATGCTCTTGAGCCTTGATGAACGCATCGATGGCTACGAAGACATAGACCTGTCTTTATTGCCAAAAGCGATAGGCGTAGCCTATCAAATTTATAGCCTATGCCTATCAAATTTATAGCCTGGACGTAGCAGTCGGACTGCCTCGATTGCTTAGTTTTACTTCCATGGGTGACAGCATAAATAGCGCTTAGACAATCAGACTTCAAACCATGATAAAGACAGCCATTGCACTTTTAATTCTTTCTGCTTCCATTTCAATTTGCCTGGCCCAAAGCAATACGTTCCCAGCTTCGGGGAATGTGGGAATAGGCATCACGAGCCCCTCCGCGATGCTCCATATCCGGACGTATACGGGAGAATCGCCTTCATATCCTACAACCACAAGCAAGGGGGATATTTACAGTTTACTTCAGGCAGACGACAACGGGATGGAGTTTGGTGTGGCGAAAGGATCAAATACGCGCCGGGCGTGGATTTTGGCGCGCCATGCGAGTAATTCGGGTGGCCTTGGACAGTGGTATGCGACCCTGCACCTGCAACCGGCGCTTGAGAATACGGCACAGTACCGTGGTGTAGCTATCGGTTATCCGGCGGCCACCCAAATACCGACTCAGACAGGCTTAGTTGTAAACGGCAATGTAGGCATTGGCACCACCAATCCGCAAGCCAAGCTGGCGGTAAACGGCAATATCC
>NZ_JAENGN010000068.1:0-617 GCF_016533505.1 Parapedobacter sp. ISTM3
GTGCTGTGCAGCTGCTTCGTCCGCAGCTGACCGACCTCGTTGTAAACGTTGCGCGATACCAGCGTGCGCGTACCCGTGTTCAGCGTCTTCCACGTGTCAACCGCACGCCCGCGGTGGTCGTACGTACGCTCCGTCCTAACCGTCGCCGAAAGGCTACCTCCGGAATAGTGCCGGCGCGTACCCGCAAGCACCTGCCCCGTGAAGCTGTACTCCGTGGCGATGTCGTCATAGTTATTCGTCGCGGCCGTGCCCCCCCGGTAGTGCTGCCGGTATTCCCGAACCGCATTGCCGCGGTCGTCATAGTAAACCGCGCTCCAAAGGTACTGCGGCGTGCCCAGCACCTGAACACGCGACACCGTCGGAAGACCCCTGGTCATCCCGCTGTAGTCCGTGCGCCTGTAGGCTGCCGGAAGGCCCGCAATGTTGTAGTCGTCATAAAACTGCTCGGTAAGCACCGTCATCCCCGTGGCCGGCCACGAACGGCTCGTGTAGGCCGTACCGGCCGTGTTCCGCTCCTCCCACTGGTTCCCCGGAGCCTGCCCGTCAACAAGCCCCTGCACCGCCGTGCGGTAGTCCGTGCCCGCCGTCGCACCGTAGTTGTAAAGCCCCGTCTGCAC
>NZ_JAENGN010000069.1:0-606 GCF_016533505.1 Parapedobacter sp. ISTM3
CAACGGCACGTCGTTCGCCGAGTCGGTTAACTACAGCTACAACGCGCGGGGTTGGCTTAAGGGTGCGGTGTCTCCGAAGTTCCAGCAGACGCTGCTCTACGAGGACACCTCGGCGTCGTCATTCCGGCAGTACAACGGGAACATCAGCCGGCAGAGCTGGCGTCACGGCACGGGGGCCGTCCAGGGGTACAGCTACACGTACGACCGGCAGAACCGGCTGCTTACGGGTCTTTCCGGGAGCGTCGGGGAGACGGTCACGTATGACCGTTCGGGGAACATCGCCACGCTGAAGCGTGATGCGGGTGCGGTGTGGACGTACGGGTACACGGCAGCGGGGGGCAACCGTTTGCAGACGATCACGGGGGGCAGCGCGACGTACCAGTATGATGCCAACGGGAACATGACGCTGGACGGGCGGGTGAACCGGTCGGTTACGTACAACGAGCTGGACCTTCCCCGGACGGTTGGGGGCACGTCGGCGACCTACACGTACGATGCCACGGGGCGGAAGCTTCGTTCGGTGGTTGGTGGCATCACCACGGATTACATCGACGGCATTGAGTGGGAGGGCAGTGCATTGAACGCCATCCACATGGAGGAGGGGCG
>NZ_JAENGN010000007.1:0-283200 GCF_016533505.1 Parapedobacter sp. ISTM3
CCCTTATCGTCAATTTCCAAACTATAAGATGAAATAAATGGCAAAAAAAACGTTAGTCACTATAAATCAGCAAGAAAAATTTAAACTACCGACACCGTCACGCTGGGCTTGCCATACCTTTCACGAGCCCGACCCCACATACCGAATGGAATAATTCGAATTTATTGTATTTTTACAAGCAAACGCATGGGGTTTGGAACTAATTTACTACATCGACTTACTCGGCGCCATGGTATTCGCTATTTCCGGGGCCATGGCTGCGTCAAGACATGGCATCGACATATTTGGGGCCGCATTCACCGGTTTTGTCACCGCTATCGGTGGTGGCAGCCTTCGCGATATCTTTCTTAATCTACGGCCTGTATGGGTAGACGACGGCAACTACCTGATAGCGATACTGGCCGGCGTATTAATCGCCGTCTTGTTCAAGAAAGTACTGGACAAATTAGCAAGGACACTCTTTCTATTTGACGCGTTAGGAATTGGCTTCTTCACCGTAGTCGGCGTGCAAAAATCATTGCTATTTGAGGCGAGCGGCATTGCCGCTGTCGTATTAGGCATGTTTTCTGCTGTGATGGGTGGCGTGATCCGGGACACCTTATTAAACGAGACCCCGCTAATTCTCCGTAAAGAAATCTATGCCACGGCTTGCCTATCGGGAGCTATCTTATTTGTACTGCTCGACATGGGCGGAGTCAATTATAACCTCAATGCTTTTCTTAGCGCAAGCCTAGTCTCCGTCATTCGGGTTATTGCTGTAAGATATCAATTGACGTTACCCATTGTCGGCGGATAACATCAGCGGTATCAACGTTTTTTCTTTAATGCGGGAAACTTCATTTTGTAATCCACATCCACCTGCCCTCTTGAAATTGCCTCCAGCTTGCTTTTAATCATGGCTTTCCGCAGGGGGCTCAGCTTCTCAGTAAACAGCTTACCTTCAATATGGTCATACTCGTGCTGGATAATGCGCGCAGCCAGCCCTGTAAAATTTTCTTCGTGCTCCACCCAATTTTCATCAACGTAGCGGATACGTATATCAGGGTATCTATTTACATCCTCCCGGATTTCAGGAATGCTCAAGCACCCTTCGTTGAATGCCCATTTCTCGCCATGCTCATCGAGCAACTCCGCATTGATAAAGACCTTCTTAAAATCTTTAAGCGTTGGGTCATCATCTACAAACGGACTCGCATCGATCACAAACACGCGAATGGAAAGACCTATCTGCGGTGCAGCCAACCCCACGCCATGTGCTGCATACATGGTCTCAAACATATTGGCTATCAACTGCTGCAAATCGGGATAATCCTTTTCAATCGCTACTCCCTTTCGCTTCAAAACCGGGTCGCCATAGGCTATGATAGGTAATTTCATGATACAAAAGTAATGATTTTATAGAAAACCCTTATCTTTGATCATGCCTGAGAAACTACCCGACAAAACAGTCTTTTCCCTTGTGGAGGTGGCCCGCAGCATCCAAAAGACCATCGCCGAACGTTATAAAAGCGTCTATTGGATAAAGGCAGAGATGAACAAGCTCAATCATTATAGCCATTCTGGCCATTGTTATCCGGAATTAGTCGAAAAAAAAGACGGCAAAGTGATCGCAGAAATGCGTTCCGTACTCTGGAATGGCGATTACAAACGCATCAACGAACGGTTTATCGAAATTGCAAAGGAGCCCTTGAAAAACGGTATTACCATTTTATTTCAGGCAACAATCTCCTATGATCCGTTATATGGCCTTAGTCTGCGTATTCTGGACATTGACCCCGCGTACGCGTTGGGCGAGCTCGAACGCGAAAAACAGGAGAATATCCAGCGGCTCAGACACGAAGAGCTTTTCTATGCCAACAAACAGCTTCCTTTTCCACCCATCCCGAAACGATTGGCCGTCATCTCGGTCGAAACCAGCAAGGGGTATGCCGACTTCGTGAAAATCTTAAATGGGAATTCCTGGGGTTATCGCTTTGAGCAAACCCTTTTTCCAGCATTATTGCAGGGCGACAAAGCGGTTCCTTCCATTATCAACCAATTGGTGCGCATCGCCGAGCATGTGGAAGAATATGATGTTGTCGCCATCATCCGTGGGGGCGGCGGGGATGTAGGGCTTTCCAGCTACAACAACTACTTGCTCGCTTCCGCCATCGCCCGGTTTCCCATCCCTGTACTTACGGGCATTGGGCACTCCACCAACCAGACAGTGAGCGAAATGGTGGCTTATCAAAATGCGATTACCCCAAGTGAACTGGCTGATTTTCTCATCCAGCGGTTCCACAACTTTGCCGTACCCGTTTCCCATGCGCAAGACGCCATCGAACAGGCTGCGGCCAAATTGTTCGCGACACAGAAAAGCAACCTGATGAATTGTATCCACCATTTCCGTTTGCATAGCGTACACTTATTAAATCAGCAGCATAGGGCCCTTGAGTACCACGCCATGCGATTGGATATGGCAAGCGTTAGCCGTCTACGGCACGAAAACCAGGCCTTGCTTTATCCGCAGCAAGCGTTGCTGTCAACGAGTTTAGCCACACTCAAAAACAACAAGTTTAACCTAGCCGCCATGCAGAAATCCGTGCAGCTATTGGATCCGCAGCAGGTCCTAAACCGAGGATATAGCATCACCCGAATCAACGGCCGTGCGGTGAAGCACACCGAAAACATCCGAGACGGCGATACGTTGGAAACACATCTAGCATCAGGAAGCCTCAGCAGTGTCGTCATCCAAATTAACCCATCAGCAAATGAGTAACGAAAAATACACCTATACAGATGCATTCAACGAGCTGCAAACCATTGTAGCCGAAATTGAGCGTGGAGAAATCACCATCGATGAGCTGTCCGAGAAAGTGAAGCGCGCAACGCTGCTCATCAGTGTGTGCAAAGCCAAGCTTACCGCTACTGAAGAGGAGGTAAACACCATATTGGCTAGTTTGGCTACCGATGTTGATTCATCACCACCGACAGAGGAAGAGTAGCTTAGCCCAGCTCGGACTTCAATTGCTCCATGTCCAACTCGTTTTCCCAACGAGCCACCACCAGGGTAGCCGCTGTATTCCCAACGAGGTTGGTCAATGCCCGTGCCTCGCTCATGAAGCGGTCGATGCCGAAGATAAGCGCAACGGATTCTACCGGCATATGCCCCACCACAGGCAGCGTAGCAGCAAGGATGATAAACCCGCTGCCCGTCACTCCGGCCGCTCCGTTGGATGTGATGGTCAGGACAAATAACAGAAACAACTGTTCGCCTAAGCTCATGGGCATGTCCAATGCCTGAGCAAGGAATATAGCTGCCATCGTCAAATAGATGGTTGTTCCGTCCAAATTGAATGAATACCCGGTAGGGACCGCCAACCGAACAACCGGTCTTGAACATCCCATACGTTCCAGCTTTTGCATAATTGCCGGCAAAACAGACTCCGAAGAGGATGTTCCCAATACGACCAGTAGTTCTTCCTTAATATAACGGACTAATTTAAACACACTGATGCCGTAATACTTTAAAATCAAGCCCAGCGCCAAAAACACGTATAATAAACACGTGAAATAAAAGGCAACCATGAGCATCCCCAACGATGAAAGCGAGCTGATCCCATATCGTCCGATAGTAAATCCCATGGCCCCCATCGCGCCAATGGGTGCAACACGCATGATCATCTTAATAACGGCAAACAATCCATCCAGAAAAGACTGCATGACGCGGGTGGCAGGCTCCGCGCGGGCTCCAATTTTGGAGAGACCATATCCAAACAATACAGCGAAGAAAAGCACCTGTAGCAAATTGCCCGAAGACAATGCCCCGAAAACATTTTCCGGAATGATGTTCAACAGAAAGTCCTTTACCCCGCCCTGTTCCTTGCTTTGAGTTATGTACCCTGCCACTTCAGTGGTATCCAACGAGCTCGCATCCACATGCATACCGTCACCCGGCTTCAGCAAATTGATCACCATCACGCCGAGCAACATCGCAACCATAGTCGAAAGCTGAAAATATAATAGGGCCTTCATGCCTACTTTCCCGATCTTCTTCACATCCTCCATTCCTGCAATCCCCAAGACGATGCTACAGAAGATGAGCGGAGCGACGACCATTTTTATCAACTTGATGAATCCGTCGCCGAGCGGCTTTAATTGCACGCCTAATGACGGATAAAAATGACCAATCAGAATACCGATGATAATAGCGACAATTACCTGAAAATAGAGCAAGGTAACTAACTTTCTCATTGATGCCGCCCTTTCAGAAAGACCTGTCTGACTGTATAATGATTATCAAAGATGACCAAATCAGCCACCGTTCCATTTGCAATTCGGCCGAGGTCATCGGCACCGATAAATGTCGCAGGGTACAATGAGGCCATTCGCAACGCCTCGTCCATAGGTATACCGCCATGGCGCACACAATTCGCCACCGCCTGCATCATTGTCAGCGCAGAGCCCGATAACGTACCGTCTGGCAGCGTGTACCGATCGCCTTTAAATACATGGATATATGTGCCCTCATTCACAGCTGCGACTGCATCTGTGATAAGAAACAGACGACTGCCCAGCAGTTTTTTGCTAATGGAAAGCACCTGATAATCCACATGGATGCCATCAGCAATGATACTCGCCATGGCACTATCGGATTGGAAGGTCGCTCCTGGAAGGCCCGGGTCGCGGTGGTGGAGCGGAGACATGGCATTGAATAAATGCGTAACGGCCCGGATACCTTGTCCGAATCCGGTCATGGCTTCTCTATAGGAAGCGTTGCTATGTCCCGCAGATAGCAGCACCCCATGGTCTATCAGTAGATCGACCGTAGCCTTATCAAACTTTTCGGGCGCAATGGTCATCATCCGAAGGCAACCGTCTGCCTTTTTTAATAGACCAGCGATTTCGGATTGATCAGGTTCCCGGATATACGCCTCCGGATGCGCACCTTTTCTTAACGCGTTCAAGTATGGTCCTTCGAGATGCAAACCCAGCAGCGCTGGGTGGCGGTATTCACTTAATGTCTCCAGCGCTCGGTTTACCACTGCCATCGTATTTGTAGCCATGGTAATCATAAAACTCGTTGTACCTGATTTCACCAATGCGTTTGCAATGTCTGTGATGGAAACTTCTGAAGTTTCGGCAGAAAACAAACGGCCACCACCGCCATATATCTGCAAATCGATGAATCCTGGTGCAACGTAATTGCCCATTGCATCAACAATGTCAGCTTCAGGCGGAATCTTGTCTGGCGGAAGCAGCCCTTCAACCCGGCTCCCTTTTATCAAAAGCGCTTTGCCGTCGACGAACGTTTCACCGGTAAATATCGTCCCGTTAATAATTGCTACGCATGATTCTGCCATTGTATTATGCTATCGGATCTATTGCCGCTTTAATGCGGTAATAATACAAATTTCTTTTATTTATCCTATCTTTACCGATTAAAATAAACCGCATACACGATGTTAAAAGAAGAACGGCAAGCCTTTATTGTCCATCAAATAAACTTGCACAACAAGGTCTTGTCCTCGGACCTCAGCGTACAACTCAATGTCTCTGAGGATACCATCCGGCGCGATTTGAACGAATTGGCCGAAAATGGCAAGGTGTTGAAGGTATATGGCGGGGCGCTATCTAAGTCGTTCCAATACCCGTTTCAGGAAACCAATATATATGCCCGCGATGCCAAAAAACAAATCGCACATAAAGCCATTAGCCTGATTAAAAACGGAATGACCGTGCTGGCAGGCGGTGGCACGACCATGCTCGAACTGGCGCGGATTGTGCCTGAAAGCCTGCAATGTACGTTTTTCACTATCAGTCCGCTCGTAGCACTCGAACTCGCGGAGCGGACCCATGCAGATGTCATCCTTATCGGCGGTAAACTTTCCAGAAACACGAATATCAGTATTGGTTCCCAAGTTATCAACCAATTATCGGAAATACGTGTCGATCTTTGCCTGTTGGGCACCAATGGTCTTTCGGTAGAAGACGGGGTTACAGACTCCGATTGGGAGGCGGTACAGATTAAGAAAGCGATGATACGGAGTTCGAGCAAAACGGCTATACTCAGTATCGCCGAGAAACTCAATTCGGTACAAAAGATGAAAGTATGTAGCCTTAATGCCATCTCCTACCTGGTCACAGACTTAGCGCCCAAGCACCCGAGTCTGGCAGGGTTTAGCAAGGTGGTAGAAATCGTTTAATGAAAATTCCAGCACTACCCGGCTTCGATACCGAAGCGTTTAACAGGTATTTGCAGCATACCGGTTGGCTGATGATAGCCCGCGTAGGGTCGCTGTTCATCAAGATGATCATCACTGCGGTAGTGTTGCCCAACTATTTAGGGCCGCACCAGAATGGCATATTGAATTATCCCTTGGTACTGGTTTCTTTTTTCATGGCTGCCAGCAGCCTGGGTATGGACAGTTTTGTCACCCGCCAATTGCTGCAAGATCCGGGTAGACAGCACGTTATCCTGGGCACCGCTTTCCGTTTGCGTCTTTGCGCCGGCCTGTTGGCGCTTCCGCTTATTTATCTAAGTTACTTCTGTATTGCCGGTTTTGCCCAAGAGCCCCCCGCGGCGCCTGTTGGTTACGTCGGTATTGTTTCCTTGATCTGTGTGTTCCAGTCGGTCAATATCATTGACTGTCACTTCCAAGCAAGGGCACAGGGCAAGTATATAATGTATGTGCAAGTTGGAGCCAACCTCATGTCTGCAGTATTCAAGCTATTGTTTATTTTATTTCAGGCATCACTCGGTTGGTTCATTTGGGCGTTGTTATTAGATGTTATCCTGCTAAGTATCGGAAATGTATATATGTACCAGAAGACAGGCTATAACATTTCCGATTGGAAGTTCGATCGTCCTACAGCCAATTGCCTGTTCAGGCTTGCCTGGCCATTGGCGTTTTCCGCTATCTTCATCACCCTCTACATGAAAATTGACCAGCTCATGCTGGGCACCTATCTGGGAGAAGCGGCATTAGGCGTATATGCTACTGTAGTACAACTTAGTGAAGGATGGTATTTTATTCCAATGGCTATTGTCACGGCCCTTTTTCCTGCCATCATGAATGCCCGGCGGGATGACCCCGTACGTTACCGGAAAAGGTTGCTTCACCTGTATGAGTTGATGGTCGTCATCAGCGTTGCGATTGCCGCTACGATCACATTTGTCGCTCCAATCATTTATTCCACTTTTTACGCACCGGGGTATGCCACCGGTGCCCCGGTACTAACGGTCCATGTATGGGCCGGCGTATTTGTATTCCTCAACGTAGCAAGTGGCCAATACCTGATTGCCGAGGGCTACACGTTGCTTTCCCTCGCTCGGGCACTAACTGGTGCGTTGGTCAATATCTTCCTCAATAGCTGGTGGATTCCGCAGTATGGCATGATTGGTGCTGCCTATGCTACGTTGGTTGCGTATGCATCCACCGCGCTGTTTGTTATCTTTGTCCCCAAAACGAGGAGCCAGGGATGCATGATAATGAGAGCGTTGCTATTTATCCCGATTATTCAACGTTTAATGAAACGATAAGCTGTAAGATACCTCATGCCCAAGATCATTTTCGACACATCCATAGGTACAACCAATCTCGGCGACCACATCATTATGGACGCCGTAAACCGGATTGCTGACGAGTTGTTTATGAACGACTTCGTTATCAACGTACCCACTCACTTTGCTATCCATCCAAAAGATTTGCTAAAACTCCGCAAATACGACACCGGTATCGTAGGAGGTACCAACTTACTGAAAAACGACACGCTACGCAAAAGCCAATGGAAGGTTGGACTAAAGGATGTACTGGTATTGCGGCACAAGGTCGTGTTGTTGGGTGTAGGCTGGTGGCAGTATCAGGAAAAGCCTGTTTCCCTGTATTCGCGGGCCATGTATAAAGCCTTGTTTTCCACCAAATACCTTCATGCCGTACGGGATAGCTATACGTTGCAAAAGTTAAACGAAATGGGCGTCCACAATGTGATCAATACAGGCTGCCCTACCGTGTGGGAGCTAAACGAACCCCATTGTTCGCAGATAAACCCAAAGAAACGTGATAAAGTAGTCTCCACCATCACCGACTATATGCGCGATCCGGAGCGGGACCGGCAGATGCTCGAAATCCTCAAAAAACATTACGAGGAAGTCCATGTGTGGATCCAAGGCTCAAAAGACCAATCGTATATCGAAAGCCTGACATCGGATATCCATTACATCGCTCCAAAACTATCGGCCTTTGATGCGTTTCTGGAGCGTGAGCCCTGCGAGTATGTGGGCACGCGGCTGCACGCCGGCATACGTGCGCTGCAAAAGAAGCGGAAGGCTATCATTATCGGTATTGACAACCGCGCCATCGAAATGCGCAATGACATTGGCCTGAATGTCCTCGAACGCCAGCGAATGGACTTACTTGAAGAGAAGATACACGAAGAAATGAGCGTGAAGTTATATCTTGACTCGAATGCGGTACAACGCTGGAAAGAACAGTTCAATCACTAAAATATACAAGGAGTTACCAGCAGTGTTAAAGAAACTATATAATCGGTCCCTTTTCCAACCTACGTTGTTTGGGTTGTTTTTTAATCCTTTTTTTATTATCCGGGGTGGCCTATATAAGGGGATATCCAAATCCAGCGCCCACATGCAGGGAAGGCTGCTGGATTTCGGCTGTGGGAGCAAGCCTTACAAAGCGCTCTTTCATGTCACGGAATACATCGGTACGGACATTGAAGTAAGCGGTCACGATCACCGAAACGAAGAAATCGACGTGTATTACGACGGCAAGACATTGCCGTTTACCGATGCGTACTTTGACAGCATTTTTTCCAGCGAGGTCTTCGAGCACATCTTCAACTTGCCCGAGATTCTTGGCGAATTACACCGGGTGCTCAAGCCAGGCGGGCGAATGTTGGTTACGTTGCCCTTTGTATGGGACGAGCACGAAATTCCCTACGATTACGCCAGGTACACCTCATTCGGCATCCGGCATTTAATCGAGCAATCGGGATTTATCGTACTTGAAAGCCAAAAAACGACCAACTATGTGGCCACCATCTGTCAAATGTGGATTGCCTATATCTACCAGCATATCTTCCCCAAGCATAAAATGTTTCGGATAGCTTTGACACCCCTTTTCATCACACCTTTTACGCTTTGCGGGCTATTGCTGTCTGCGCTGCTTCCCAAAAACATGAACTTTTTCCATAACAATATCCTGGTTGTGCAAAAGCCAGCAAACCAGCCGGAATCCTGATGAATACATTTTCGCCCAAACTTACGGTCATTACCGTCGTATATAACGATGTACGGGGCATTGAACGCACGCTGCTATCCGTCATCAACCAAACTTATCCTCACATCGAATACCTCGTCATTGACGGCGCGTCTACCGATGGCACCACCGAAATCATTCAGCGGTACAGCGGTCACATTACGCGATGGATAAGCGAACCGGATAGTGGGATTTACCATGCGATGAATAAGGGATTAGCACTGGCGACCGGAGATTACGTATTGTTCATGAATTCGGGCGACGAAATTTACGATCCGGATACCGTAGCACAAGTTTTTGCTTCCGCACCTAACGCCGATATTTACTACGGTGAAACCGAAATGTTTGATGCCCGCTGGGAATCGCTCGGCTTGCGTAGACACGCGGCTCCGGACCGCTTTACTTGGCGAAGCTTCCGGTACGGAATGAATGTCAGTCATCAAGCCATCTACATCCGCCGCGCCATTACGGGTCCTTACGATTTGCGTTATCAGCTCAGTGCCGATATTGACTGGATAATCTGCGCCGCAAAAAAGGCGAAGACTATTGCTCACACCCGTCGCCTTGTGGCCAAATACCTCGTGGGTGGCATGTCCAAAAAGCGGCATTGGCAAAGTCTTAGGGAGCGTTTCCAGATTTTTAGCAAGCACTATGGGCTGCTGCCAAATATCTTCAATCACATCGTGATCGCCATTAACCTTGCGGCTTATTATGCTCGTCATGGCAAACCGAACGACGGCAGCTTATGAACACATAATGAAACAAGAAGAAATACTCCACGCGCTTACAACCACCAGGATGCCTTTTGGCAAGTATAAAGAGGTATTGATTTGCAACCTGCCGGAGGCCTACCTCGTGTGGTTCCACCAAAAAGGTTTCCCCAACGGCAAATTGGGTATGCTTTTAGCCACCATGTATGAAATCAAGCTGAACGGCTTGGAATATCTGCTTGTCCCACTGCGAAACAAAACTTCTTCGTAGACGTTTAGTAGGCATTAATACGTATTATATTGTGTATTGGTTTCAGAAACGATTAATACCCCTCGTGATGGGAATGGCCCTAATCGCCTGCAACGAGCGGAATAGCCGGTCAGACGACAGCCAGGCCGACTCCTTGGCAGCGCAGCAAACCACGGTTCCCGACAGTTTGTTGCTGGTACCCGGCCAATCGGCAGGGCTTATCGCACTGGGTGACACCGATAGCTCGCTTCTTAATCGGCTCGGCCAGCCTGATTTTAGCAATGCTGGCATGGGCAAAGCGGTATTGGTGTGGCGTGGTGATACGACACAAGGCTATCCGTTGTCGGTCTTTACCTCCCGTGATATGGGCAACGATGAATCGGCGCGCATCCAGCAGGTACGGGTTACGGCCCCAAGCTTCCGAACGCGGCAATCCATCCACGTTGGCAGTACGCATCAGGAGATCGCTTCAGCATACCCGCTTCGCCTAACCGAAACATACGACGCCATGGGCGATCCTTATACCATTTATGACACGGATGAAGGGATCGCCTTTGAAATAGCGCCCAATAATCGCTGCATAGCGATTATCATTCATAAAAAGGATGTAAGCCCACCTTCCTTTCTGCCCTTAAGGGACTATCGGTAGGCTTTTCGGCTCCTTTAATGGCCGTCATTGAAAAGTGACCGGGCTGCACTGAGCAAAAGGTACGTCAGCTGTGACCCCGAACCTATGAGCCTTAAAAAACGAACTCATGGCGTCCACGAATTGTCGCTCATCCGCTTCGTTCGGCGGATTCGACAAGAAAGTATAGCTATAGTATTCCACATTTCCATTTCGGTCGAAATAGAACCTGTTGAATATCCGAGTGGTCCCCTTCCATTTAACCCCCTGTTCGCTTAGGTGATTACTTATCGCTACCAAAAAACCCTGATAGGCTTCAATCAGATTCGCCTGTTCCTCTGCTGTTTTAAACACGGCCAGAGCCGAATCGGCATCCAAAGCATTTTTGTACCGCTTATCCAGGTCAGACCATGACGACCCGTTTGCTTTGCTCGCCGAAAAGGAAAGAATCTTAGTCTGTCCCTGTACCGGTGAAAATGACGTCAGACAGAGAAATATCAATAGGATGATCGTTTTCATAACGCAAAACTACGAACTATTTTTTTAGTTTTTTGCGTTCATGCAATATGGGGCCATTGGGTAGTGCTAATTTTTACTACCTTTGCACCCGGAAGAATAAACATTAAACGCCGTTTGCAGCGGTATCAATGGACATATGAAACACTATCAAACCCTGCTGTACTATTGCTACAGCCACATTGACAATGCGGAACAGTTTGCCGCGGATCACCTTGAATTTTGCAAATCACTGGGTCTCGTGGGCCGCATCATCGTAGCGGATGAAGGTCTCAATGGTACGGTATCTGGCACGCCGGAGGCGTGCAAAGCTTATATGGCCGCCGTGCATGCTGATCCTAGGTTTGCCAAAACCGATTTCAAGATCGATGAGGTCGATGAGCCTTCGTTTATCAAGATGCACTGCCGGTACAAATCCGAAATCGTGCACTCAGGGCTACGCGATCCCAATGTGATAGATCCAACCAAGGAGACTGGCAAACACCTTGAACCAAAAGCGTTTTTGGAGATGAAAGATCGCGAAGACGTGGTCGTACTGGATGTACGCTCAAATTATGAACATAACGTCGGCCGTTTCAAAAATGCCGTCACGCTGGACATCGAAAATTTCAGGGAGTTTCCTAATAAAATCAATGAACTGGCTCAATATAAAAACAAAAAAATTTTAACCTATTGTACCGGTGGCATTAAGTGTGAAAAAGCCTCCGCCTTACTGTTGAAAGCAGGATTCAAAGACGTATATCAGTTACATGGAGGGATTATCAAATACGGCAAGGAAGTGGGTGGCAAGGATTTTGAAGGCAAATGCTATGTGTTTGACAACCGCGTGACCGTCGATGTCAATCGGGTAAACCCTACCGTAGTCTCCACATGCCTAAACTGCGGCACCACGACCAGCCGCATGATCAATTGTGCTAACCCTGAATGCAACGAGCACTTCACCCAATGTGAGGCGTGTGGATGGAAGATGGAAGGCTGCTGTTCTGATACCTGCATGGAGCACCCGAGGAAAAGGCCATATGACGGCACAGGCTATTACATAAAAGTACCCCAACCGGTCAACATCGAAAAAATTAGCAAGCGGAAGCATAAAAAAATCACGGCCATCCCCACTGCACGTAGTTGATGTTTTTCCCCGTGACAAGGTATTTTTTTTCGTAGTAGGTCTTAATGGATAATACTTCATCAACCATAGCAGAACGGTACAGGTCTGCCGTTTGCCAGTGAACGTTGAGGCCCAGTTCGTTCAGTTTATCAAGCGTATAGGCGTATAACCCATCATTATCCGTTTTTAGGTGCATGACGCCTCGCGGCTCCATAATCTGCCGGTACTTTTCCAAAAATGCAGGATGGGTAAGTCGCTTTTTTTCGCGGCTTTTCTGTGGTTGAGGATCAGGGAAGGTAATCCAAATTTCCGAGACTTCGCCATTGGCAAAGTGGTCCAGTATAGTTTCAATCTGGATACGGAGAAATGCCACATTGGCGATGTTGTCTTCCAGGGCCGTCTTGGCACCCCGCCAGATGCGATTGCCCTTGTAATCAATACCGATAAAATTTCTGTCTGGAAAGAGCTTCGCTAGGTTGACGGTGTACTCACCTTTTCCGCACGCCAGTTCGAGTACAATAGGCTGCCCGTTGCCGAAATGCTTCGCCGCCCATTGACCTTTCATTACCTTTCCTTCATCCAATTGCAGTACATTGGCAAAGGTATTGATTGCTGCAAACTTCTTTAATTTGTCTTTTCCCATCTGTTATCCGATAGGCTGCAAAAATAGGCTAATTTGTCATACCTACCCTGGGCAATGGGGGAAAAAAGAAGTTACTAATAAGTCTCGCTGTCGGGAGGGATGCCATAGTCGACATGCCTCCGGGTTTTCCTGCTGCTTTTAGAGGGCCGAACGAAGTCAGCTACCTTATTAATCAGACTGCTCATCCGGTCTTTATTCAACACGCCCGCAGCCTGCTGTGAAGCCAAAGTCACCAGCGCCCGCTTCAGGAAACCAGCACGGCGCAGGAAGAATCGATTGAGCACAAGTGGAAGACCTATTCGCAAAGCCTTATTTAACCAGTCTTCTTCTTTCTTGCCTTTGGCGAATAATTCGCGTACCGCCGCCGTACCCGGAATCCACGAAATCAGCGATTTGACAAATCGGACAGGAGCAGCAGCCTTTTCGTTGAAAAGATGATATTGATCGCTAAGATACTCCTCCTGCTCCTTGGCGAGTGCTTTAAGGCGATAAATTTCCGCCCTCAAATCAGCCAAGTTCTTAATCTTGCTTTCCTTTATCATCATTTTCTTCATCTATTTCGTCATTCCATTTTTGCAAAAAACGCTTGATGGAAAGGTTCATAAATAAGCGTTCAATGGGATTTTCAAAAAGAGACACCAGCACAATCAACAGCACAAATATCCCGGCGGTAGTGAGAAACCCGAGCGAATTACTGTCTAGAAGCTCCCCCAGGTAAAACCCTAAAGCCAAACTGAGAAAGAACACCACAAACACGGTAAATACGGTTTTTACGACATCTACGATCAAGCTGGCAATGAGCCTTGAAGACCGCTCGACGAGCTTGAGCTTAACAAGTTTAAAACGAGTATCTATGTATTCCTTGCTTTTCTGAAATACACCACTAAGTGAAAATTTTCTTTCCTCCATATTGGTTTGGCCAAGGGCTTAATTAATCGATACCGAAAGCGTTCATCCATGAGCTCGCGTGAACTCATAGAAAGCCGGGGTAGGCTACCCCATTGTGCTGTGCCATGTTATGGCTTAGGGCAAGAACCCCTTTCTATATTCAAGCGTGTTCCTCTAAGGCATCCTCCATCGCCTGTTCGCCCTTATTCAGTTTGGATTTGACAGCTGCCACAACTTTCTCCTTGAAATCATTGAGATGCTCCAATTGCTCAGCTGTACGCTCCTTTAGCGCATCGCCCAGATCCTTCAGCGAATCATTCAATTTTTCACGGGTCTCAGATCCCTTATCCGGTGCAAACAAAACTCCTAAAGCCACACCTGCGGCCAACCCTGCTAATAATGCTGCTACCACTTTTGCGTTATCATTCATAACTTGCTATAATTTAGTTGAAAAATCAAGACTATTCATTTTGACATTCCGTTTCCCGTGATTGCCTCCTTCACCCAGTTAACTATACAAATGAGCCTGCAAATCGTTTGCCAAAATCAAAAAAACTGCCGGAAAACCGCATATTGTCATAAAACCCATACCTAACATTAGGTATTTTATGTAGGAATGCCAAAATTCCAAACTAAGTGGCATAAATATTGCGACTAAACCTTCAATGCTATATTGAAATATTTTTAGCTAAATAAGCACGCAGACTTTGTTTTTAACTTATCTTTGTTGCTTTACGCTTTGTACTATTACGCTATTCTATATGATAGACATTTACTTGGTACTCTTTTCGTTCTTACTTTCATGTGCCATCACACTATATGCCGTCCCTTCTTTAATCAAGTTGGCGTACCAAAAACGGCTGTTTGATGATCCGGCGCTTGAAGAACGGAAAATCCATAAATACCGTACGCCCAACTTAGGTGGAATAGCTGTACTTACATCTTTTGCCTTCACTGCTTGTTTTTGTATCTCGGGAAACATCCTGCCTTATGCCAATTATGTCTTTGCCTCCGGACTGTTGATTTTCTTGGTAGGCCTTAAAGACGATTTGGCCGCGCTGAACCCGCATAAAAAATTCTTCGCACAGTCCATCACAGCGTTGATCGTCGTTTATTTCGCCGATATCAGGCTTACCAGTTTTTACGGGGTGTTCGGCATTTATGAAATGCATCCGGTAGTAAGCTATCCTTTTTCTACATTACTCATCGTATTTATCATCAATGCATTTAATCTGATTGATGGCATCAACGGCTTATTGAGTAGCGTGAGTTTAATTGTAAGCCTTACGTTCGGATATATTTTCTTCCAGATGCAAGAATACGGGCTGGCATTGCTGGCCATGAGCATGGCGGGTTCCGTGCTGGGTTTTCTTCGGTACAACGCGGGCAAGGCGAGGATATTCATGGGAGATGCCGGCGCCTATTCGATTGGCTTCATCATAGCGGTGTTGGCCATTCAGTTCATTGAACTCAACAAAGCACAAGACATAGCTGTGGCGCCGCCTTTCGTGGACTCGGTGCCAGCAGTAGCTATTGCCATACTGATTATCCCGATTTTCGATACGCTACGGGTCATCGTCATCCGGCTGGTTCAGGGCAAATCGCCATTTATGGCTGATCGCAACCACCTCCATCACCGGCTTCTGGATACGGGCATGAGCCATACCCAAGCCACGATTGCCCTATCAAGTTTTAACGTACTCATGATTGGCACAGCGCTATCGTTTCAGCATATCGGCACGATTGAGCTCCTGATTCTCATCGCATTGATTGCCCTATTGATGAACACCATGCTTTGGCTGTATGATGTACGCCAGGTGATTGCACGCGCCCAACCCTTGATAGTGGAAGAAGACCATGAGAAGATCTACCAACTGCGCGACCATGCCCGGGAAGTGGCCGAGGAAGCCCTGCAGCAGTATGAAGAAAAACAACACCAAAATTAACGGCTGAGCCTATATTTTACATCATCCTTATGTTGCCTAAAGCGTAGCTGAAGGTCGGCGTGTTTTCTAAAGCAAAGGATATTCGTTATTTTAGCGGAAATACAACTGCCTATGCTTATCAAAACCTACGGAAGTGCCATAAACGGCATTGAAGCGACCACCATAACCATCGAAGTCAACATCTCGGGAGGGACTAAGTACTACATCGTAGGCTTGCCCGATAACGCGGTAAAAGAAAGTCTACGCCGCATTGAAAGTGCCTTATCGACTTCGGGGTTCCGCATGCCCCGGCAGAAGATTGTGGTCAATCTCGCTCCAGCCAACATCCGCAAGGAAGGTTCTTCATATGACCTTGCCATAGCCATTGCCATACTGGCCTCATCCAAACAAATTGAAGCCCCCCTGTTGCAGGAGTTTCTCATCCTGGGCGAGCTGTCACTGGACGGCGGCATACAACCCGTTAAGGGCGCGCTCGCTATTGCTATGCAGGCGGCCCACGACGGTTTCAAGGGTATGATATTGCCCCTCGCCAATGCCCGGGAAGCCGCCGTCGTGTCCGGATTACAAGTATATGGTATCCGGCATCTGAAAGAAGTTGTTGATTTTGTAAGCAACAGGCAATCGTTGGATAGGACACAGGTTGATACGCATGCCGACTTCTTTAGGCGTGGGGATAGCTACGAAGTGGATTTTGCCGATGTACAGGGACAAGAAAACATCAAGCGCGCACTCGAAATAGCTGCCGCAGGCGGACATAATGTGCTCCTTATCGGACCGCCGGGGTCGGGCAAGACCATGCTCGCCAAACGCTTGCCCACCATACTGCCGCCATTGAGTCTCGATGAGTCGCTGGAAACAACCAAAATACACTCCGTTGCTGGCAAACTTGGCGTAGCCGAATCATTGATGACCGTGCGACCTTTCCGCGCTCCACATCACACCATCAGCGATGTAGCACTGGTAGGAGGGGGGCACCAGCCTCAGCCGGGAGAAATCTCGCTGGCACATAATGGCGTACTCTTTTTGGATGAATTGCCCGAATTTAAACGCACCGTCCTGGAGGTAATGCGGCAACCCCTTGAATCGCGGAATATCACCATATCGCGGGCGCGATTTTCCGTAAACTATCCTGCAAGTTTCATCCTGGTTGCAGCGATGAACCCCTGCCCGTGTGGATTCTACAATCATCCTCAGAAAGAATGCCTTTGCAACCCCGGCACCGTACAAAAGTACCTCAGTAAAATATCCGGCCCCCTGCTGGACCGCATCGATCTGCATGTGGAAGTCACCCCGGTTGACTTCACCCAATTGGTCGCCAAAGATACTGTAGAGCGAAGTGCCTCCATCCGCACCCGCGTGGTCGCTTCGCGCGAGCTACAGGCCAAGCGCTTCGACTCAATTCCCGGCATCTATTGCAACGCGCAGATGAGCTCGCGGCTGGTACGCGAGACATGCCTCCTCCACTCAACAGGACAGGCGTTACTCAAAACCGCCATGGAAAGGCTCAACCTTTCCGCCCGCGCTTATGATCGAATCCTAAAAGTTGCCCGTACCATTGCCGATATGGACCGAAGCACGGATATCAAAACCGAACATCTGGCGGAAGCTATTCAATTCCGCAGCCTCGATCGCCGTGATTGGGCAGAATAACACAACGGCATCACCGGCAGCTTCAGTTGTTTAGTCGCTCTTCAAACAGTTTCAGGATACGCTTATATTCATCCGTCCAGCTACTGGGCTCCACAAAGCCATGATCCTCCACGGGATACACGGCCAATTCCCAGTTGTCTTTGCCAAGCTCAATAAGTCGTTGGCTCACGCGTACAATGTCTTGAAAATGAACATTCACATCGACCATGCCATGGCACATCAGGAGATGGCCTTTTAGTCCTTCAGCAAAATAAATGGGTGACGAGCGCTTGTAGGCAATCGGGTCGTCTGATGGCTCATTAAGAATATTGGCCGTATAACCGTGATTATAATGCGCCCAATCTGTCACCGAACGTAACGCCGCACCTGCTGCAAATACGTCCGGTTCATTGAACATGGCCATGAGGGTAATAAAGCCCCCATATGATCCGCCATAGATACCGATATTTTTGGGATTTACTCCATATTTTTCTACCAATAGCTTGACCCCATCCACCTGGTCAGTCAAATCTTTCCCGCCCATGTGGCGGTATATGCCGGTGCGGTGATCGCGCCCGTAACCTGCGCTTCCCGTATAGTCGATATCCAGTACGGTGTAGCCCTTATCAGCCAGCAGATTGTGAAACATATACTCACGCGAATATTGGCTCCACCAATAGTGCACATTTTGCAAGTATCCAGCACCATGCACAAACACCACCGCAGGACGGCTAGGTTTTGGGGTGGCCGGTTGGTATAGCCGGGCATACACATCGTCCCCAAATCTATTTTTGAAGACAATCACTTCCGGCTCGCGCCACGGGTAAGCCCTAAACTCTTCGGTAAGTGACGCTGTAATTTTTTCAGCCTTCGCCCCCGGCTTGTTTTCCTGCAGGTATAGCTCCCAAGGTTTGTTCGAATACGAATAACGGACAGCCAACCATTTCTCGTCGGGCGAAAGCACGGCTTCATTCCCGCCGTCCATTTCAGTGAGCTGCGTGGGTTCACCACCCTTTACTGACATGCGGTAAAAATGGGTAATGCCGGGATGCTTTTTATTGGCAGTAAAATAAAAATGCTGTCTATCGGCTGAAAGCTGAAGATCACTGACTTCCCACTTACCCTCCGTGAGCTGTCGTTTTTCTCCGGTGCGAACGTTTGCCGTATAGATATGCGAATAGCCGGAGGCTTCACTTTGAAAGTAGATAGACGACTCATCTATCCAGCCGATGTTGCCCGTACCCCACGAGCGCCCAATGCCAGGGCCTGCAATCCAGGCTTCGTCACGCTGGCGGTCGATCAAATGCAAGATGCCTTTTTCGGCATCAAGCCGCATAATCCAACGATCTTTATTGTCCGCAGAGGTCACCACGACACAGGCAGCCGTACCCTGTTCGTTCCAGCTCACCTGCCCGATCGACACCTGCCGATCGCTATTTTCCTCCAAAAGCTTTGCTTTCTTGTCTGGATAATCATCCCAAAAATCAGGTAAATCTTTGAGCCCGGGTATCGATTTTGTTTCGATCATATACACCGTATCGCGCTGCCGGTCATAAATGTAGGACCGTGATACAGGCAACGCATTACCTACTTTGGTCCGGCTGGCAATATCTTCTGTATAGCCTGACTCGGTCACATAGTTAGGCACTATCGTGTTGCGGTTGCCTTCTGCCCGCTTGGTAAGTTGGTAGGTGACATAACGCCCATCCGGACTCAACTGCTGCATGGACAACATATCCGATCCGATGTCCAATAACCTCAAAGGCCGCCGGCCGGCGTTGTCCCGCTGTACCCTGCGGATAGAATCTTGCCGTTTGCGTACCTTCAGCACATCAAACAACTCCAATTGGTCGGTTTGCAACCAGCTGTCCTGCTCATTAAGCGCTCCTGATCGTTCGGCCGGGCCGCGCCGGGACGTGTTGTCTGCCCTGCCAAAATGGGTTAGCTGCTCCCACTCACGGCCATCCAACGACAGGCTGAAAAGGTCATCTCCCTGTTGAAACACAATGTTCCGCCCGTCAGGCGTAAAACGCGGATTACTTTCACGCGCAACGGTCTTGGTTAGCTGCGACTCCTCACCCGACTTCAGTTCGCGAAGATAAATATCGCCTGACCGCTCAAAAACAATACGGCTCCTGGACTTATCATAGCTATATTGCCGGATGACATTCTGCGCCTCCGGTTCACCGATCCGCCGCGGATCACGATCCGAAGGGGTCACGTAATACAAAGGCGTAGTCTCTGCTGCCTCAGGATTCCACGAAAAATAAAGCTTATTGCTGCCTGCTTCCCAAAAAGCCCCGCTGGGAGCGATGCCCATCCATTTGGGATCCCGCATGATTTTCTCGACCGTGAGTACGGATTGTTGAGCGTAAACCGATAAACTGGCGCCGATAAAGGCGATGGAAAGTAATTTTTTAAGCATTGGCGGATATGTTTAAGTATACCGGTAGCTAATGTACTCACTTTTCCATAGGAGAATATGTAACAATTTGTTTGGAAAGCGGCATACGCCAATCAGGGGACGCCCTGATTGGCGATGACAAGCATGCTGCTACCAGAATATCGTATAGATGGCCAACAACAATCCAACAATCAGGATAGTGCCGACCAGAAACGGAGGATGTACTTTGAACATGCTGCGATCGACCTCCAACCCGTTAGGAACGACACCCCGCTTATTTTCAACCGTACTGATGATAAACATTCCGACAATGCAGAATACAAAAACTATTCCCATGCGATCAAGGAAAGGGATCTCGTAAATGCCAGCGACATTTGGCACGGCAAAACCTATTGAATACAAAGAAGACAAATCGACCCATTCAGGCAAAAATTTCAAAACAACGGACAGCGCAAACCCACCTATCGTAGCAAACAAGGCCGCATTTGACGTGGCTTTCTTCCAAAAGAACCCAAGGATAAACATGGCAAAGATACCTGGCGATACAAAGCCCGTATATTCCTGAATATATTGAAATCCACCCTTCTCAATACCCAAGTGCGGAGCAATGATTACTGCCAGAATCATGGTCACGACAATGGTGATCTTACCCGTGTTTACCAACGTACGTTCGCTGGCTTCCTTATTGAATATTTTCTTGTAAATATCCAACGAAAAGATAGTGGCAATACTGTTTGACTTGCCAGCAAGCGAAGCCACTACAGCTGCCGTCAACGCCGCAAACGCCAACCCTTTCAATCCCACGGGCAGCAGATTCAGCAGCACCGGATAGGCCTTGTCGGGTCGCACAGCACCGGCCTCCAGCATCTCCTCCTGAAAAATCCCCTCACGATAAAGCACCCATGCTGCAATACCCGGCAACACAACGATGATAGGCATCAGCATTTTCAGAAATGCTGCAAAAAGGATACCATTGCGGGCAGTCGTCAGATCCGCACCCAATGCCCGTTGTGTGATGTACTGATTGCACCCCCAATAGTTCAGATTCACAATCCACATACCGCCAATGAGTACCGATAAGCCGGGTAAGCTGATGTAGTGTTCCTGTGTCTTGTCGAAAATCATATCAAAGTGCGTAGGTGCCTTCTCGTGCAGCAATCCCAACCCATTGAGCACACCGGTCGTACCAAAGTGTTCGGACACCATATTCAGCGCAAGATACGTGGTCGCCAAGCCGCCCAGAATAAGCACCAGCACCTGAATGACATCGGTATAACCGATCACCTTCATGCCGCCCAGCGTAATGAATATTGCAAAAATGGCAATACCATACATACATACCGTAAAATTGATGCTGGAAATGGCGGACACCGCCAATGCACCCAGATAAAGGATGGACGTCAGATTGACCACCACATACAGCAATAACCAAAATACGGCCATAATCGTGCTCACCGTTCCGTTGTACCGCTGGTTGAGAAACTGCGGCATGGTGTAAATCTTATTCTTCAGATAAACGGGAATGAAGAATACGGCGACAATAATTAAAGTAGCTGCCGCTAACCATTCGTAGGCAGCAATGGCCAAGCCCAGCTTAAACCCATCGCCGCTCATACCAATAAACTGTTCTGCCGAAATGTTGGACGCTATCAAGGAAGCGCCGATCGCCCACCAGGTCAATGACCCCTCAGCCAAAAAATAGTCCTTTGTATTCAGTTCTTTGGATTTCTTGCGGTAATAAATCCAAAGGCCATAGCCTGAAATAAGGATAAAATAACATAAAAATACAATATAATCTGACGTCGCTAAGGTTTTCATTGTGCCTT
Source organism: Parapedobacter sp. ISTM3 (assembly GCF_016533505.1). Lineage (NCBI taxonomy): Bacteria > Pseudomonadati > Bacteroidota > Sphingobacteriia > Sphingobacteriales > Sphingobacteriaceae > Parapedobacter > Parapedobacter sp. ISTM3. Next base: position 21,800 of record NZ_JAENGN010000007.1, read on the forward strand.
ATTTAAATCAAGGTTAAGCTTATAAAGTGAGCTAATGTAAATATTAATCGTAAAATATCAATACCAAGGGATGACATTTACGTGTTAAATTTCATTATGCGCTCCTATCCAACTGGCATTGAATAAATTAAATTAGTGTTGTCACCACACTAAGCGCCGGTAAACTGTTTGATAAAATGCTGGATTACTCCCGGATAAAAAAGGATAGTGAGAATGATGCCAAAGACGGCGCCGTAAAAATGAGCATCATGGTTGATGCTATCCCGTGCGTTTCGTGAAGCCCACACGCAGTAGCCCAGGAAAAGTATGCCGAATATCCAGGCAGGCATCGGAATAAAAAAGAAAACACCCAGCATCATCTTCGGGTCGAAAAGGATGAAGCTGAATAGGATCGCGCAAATGGCTCCAGAAGCCCCCAGGCTGTAATACACCGGGTTATTGCGCTCCTTGACGACCGTTCCGACGTCACTAAGCACCAGTCCCAATATATAAATCACTGCAAACTGCACATGCCCCCAAGTGCTCAGGCTAGCCAGCAGCATCTCTAAGGGAAATCCAAAAAAATAAAACGTAAGCATATTGAACAGCAGGTGCCCCCAATCCCGATGGATAAGGCCACTGGTCAGCAAGGTATAAAGCTTCCTTCCCTTGCTTATGCTATAAGGGTGAAGCATGAATCTCCCAAAGAGCTGGTGGTTCGAAAACGTATAAATGCTTGTGACAATGGTAAAGGCAAAAATGATACTTGCCACAGGTGTATTAATCAAGTAGTCTCTCATGCCATGATGTTCATGTGTCGAAAGTAAGAAAAATTATCCGCCATTAAAATAAATCCAATTGTTTTCCTCCTTTGGGAGCGAATAAATCCAACCTCAGATCCGGCATCGTCGCCCCGGCCAGATACCGTTTTACACTTATTTTGAACAATTGCCTGATGCTCTCCGCCAATTCGCCTTCGCCCCGCATGCGCACGCTCCAGCGGCTGTCGTTTAGTTTTCCCCCGTGGCACGCAGCGATGCTATGCAGCACCTTCTCAGCCCTGTCTGGATATGCTTTGTACACCCAATCGGTAAACAATTCACCAATAGCTCCATTTAGCCTCACGATGGTATACCCGGCACCGCTGGCACCATGATCGGCCGCTGCTTTGATGACCTCCGGCATCTCATCGCTGTTCAGCCCGGGTACGATAGGTGCACACATCACCATCACCGGGATGTTCGCGTCGCTGAGCTTACGGATAACCTGCAGCCGCCCTTTAGCCGTAACGGTACGCGGCTCCATTTTCTGCCGGAGATCTTCATTCAACGAATTGATGGACAAGGCGACGTGCACCAGCTGGAGTTCCGCCAGTTGGGACAGGATATCGATATCCCGGAGGATGAGATTATTTTTGCTGATGATGGATACCGGATGGCGATACGATAGCATGATTTGCAAAAGTGCTCGGGTAATCTTCAATTTACGCTCAATGGGCTGGTAACAGTCCGTATTACCCGAAAGCATAATTGGTTGGGGCTTATACCCCTTAGCATTAAACTGCCGTTCCAACAATTCGGCAGCGTTTCGTTTGACAATAATCTTACGTTCAAAATCCAGGCCTGCACTATATCCCCAGTACTCATGCGCATTCCGTGCATAGCAATAGATACACCCGTGTTCGCATCCTTGATACGGATTCAACGAATAACCCAACGATAAATCCGGGCTGTCATTCACACTGATGATCTTCTTCGCATGCTCATCAATCAGCTGGGTAGACGTGTTTTCCAAAAATTCCTCATCCAGCCCCTCCACATGTTCGGCCACATATCGTTGTGCGGCAAACTTATTATATGTATTGACCTGCGCCCCACGACCTTTGAAATATTCGGGGTTTTGTATCGTATCCATACATGCAAATATACTAATTTATTTAGTAAACAACACGCAAGAAAAGATAACAATTTGATCAAGGCAGTTAAGAGGTAACCCTACATCGGTCTATCTTCCAACAAAAAGACATACACCTCTTTAGGTCCATGCGCCCCAAGAACAAGAGTCTTCTCGATATCCGCTGTGCGGCTCGGTCCGGTGATGACATTGATTAGGGACGGAAGGCCTTCGGCATACCGGCGTTGCATGAGCGACAACCCGTCTTTAATATCCATCACCAACTGTGAGGCGAAGGCCATCACTACATGCACATGCGGATAGATAGCCAGCCGGCGCCCGGAAGCGTTCCCATTACTTACCAGGATGCTGCCCGACCGCGCGATGAGCGCTTCGCACGTGGTGATGCCTGCTTCTATTTGGTCAAGGTCCCTTTCGGTACGGTAAAACGGAAAACCATATTTATCCAGCAGCTGCTGCACAGCGGGCTCCCAAGCGTACATTCTTCGGAGCTTTTCGCGTTCAGCCAAGGAAATTAGGTTTTCGATAAAACTTATCTCATCTTCACAATAGACGAATTTGCCTGCCACATCGGTAAACCGCTGGGCGAAAAGTACATCAATCGGCTCAGACTCTTTAGGGTGCAACTCAGCCTCTTCAAAATTGGGATAGGGGGCTTCCCGCTTTTGAAGCAGCGCATGCCGGATCTTTTTCAGCATGCGCTCCTTGGCCGTCGTGGTCTTTGTGTTTTTTTGCAAAGCAAGCTCTCAATCTATTACTCACCCGTAGACTGTCCACTTAGTCTTCCGAGCCTTTGGTTTCTTCCTCGGCAGATCGCTTTTCGAACGTTCCCGAATTATCCCCTACGCCATCATGCACCAAACTTTTGGCAGCTTTGCTTTGATCGCCTTCCCCGCGTTCGCCATTGACAAACTCGTCATAGGTTGTCCGGTGATCAAAGGGGCGCTTGCCCAATATTTGCTCCAAATCAGCTTGAAAAAGGATTTCCTTCTCAAGGAGCTTTTCGGCCAACGCAATCAGTCCGTCCTGCTTGTCAAGCAGCAGTTTCTTGGTCTTGTCATAGATTTCCGCTATCAACTTGCGTACTTCCTCGTCGATCAGTTCGGCCGTTTTTTCGGAATATGGCCGCTGAAACTGGTTTTCCTGACTATCATTGAACGAGACGTTGCCTACACGCGGATTCATCCCATACACGGCAACCATGGCGTAGGCCAATTTGGTAATGCGTTCCAAATCATTCTGTGCTCCGGTCGAAATTTTGCCGAATGTAATGTCTTCAGCCACGCGGCCGCCCATGGTCATGCACAAGCCGTCGATCAGTTGCTCAGTCGTATACAAAAATTGCTCCTTCGGCAGGTATTGCGCATAACCCAGCGCCGCAACGCCCCGGGGTACGATCGAAACCTTCACCAAGGGGTCGGCGTGTTCGAGAAACCAGCCTACAATGGCATGTCCTGCCTCATGGAAAGCAACGATACGTTTTTCTTCCGGTGAGATGATTTTATTTTTCTTTTCCAAGCCACCGATTACACGGTCTATTGCGTCTTGAAAATCCTGCATATCAATCGAAGCCTTATTACGCCTGGCCGCAATAAGCGCCGCTTCATTACACACGTTTGCTATTTCGGCTCCCGCGAAGCCGGGGGTCTGGGCAGATAACTTCTTAGCATCCACTTCTGCGGCCAATTTCAATGGCTTCAGGTGCACCTTGAAAATTTGCTCGCGCCCTACCAAATCGGGTTTGTCAATCGATATCTGGCGGTCAAACCGTCCGGGACGCAGCAATGCGGAATCCAGGACATCAGGCCTATTGGTTGCGGCCATGATAATGATACCGGAGTCTGTCCCAAAGCCATCCATTTCCACGAGCAGCTGGTTCAGTGTATTCTCCCGTTCGTCATTGCCGCCCATCACACTGTTCTTCCCACGCGCACGCCCAATCGCATCAATCTCGTCTATGAAGATAATACATGGCGCTTTGTCTTTCGCCTGACGGAAGAGATCCCGCACGCGCGACGCACCGACACCGACAAACATTTCCACGAAATCAGAACCTGAAAGCGAGAAAAATGGCACCTGTGCTTCCCCCGCCACAGCTTTTGCCAGTAGCGTTTTACCCGTACCGGGAGAACCTACCAATAGGGCTCCTTTAGGAATCTTACCGCCTAAGTTGGTGTATTTCTTCGGATTTTTCAGAAAATCCACAATTTCCATCACTTCCTGCTTGGCCTCTTCAAGACCTGCTACATCACTGAACGTGATGGCCACCTGGGATTCTTTGTCGAAAAGCGTAGCTTTAGATTTTCCGATGTTGAAAATCTGGCCGCCGGGGCCAGCACCGCCGCCCCCCATACGCCGCATGATAAATATCCAAAATACGATAATCAGCAGTAGGGGCAACATGATGGAAAATATCCACCCCGTCCATGCGTTTGTCCGATCTTCCAACCGAAGGGATACCCGTTCGCTTGGCTCCATCGCTTCCTGAGCAGCATTCAACTTACGTTCCAACGCGTCATAGGAGCCGTCCGTAAAGAAATACTGCGGCCCCGTTGAGGGAGTAAGCGTAAGGCTGTTTGCACTTGGTCTTACATCCCGATATTTGGGGTCCGAAAGGCGGTCTTTTTTGATAAACACCTCCACGAAAAACAAATCATTCCGCTTGTAGGCTACCAGACGCTCCACATCCCCTTCCTTCAGCATCGTTTCTTCAAACTGCTGATAAGTTATCTGTTTTGCTTTATCGTCGGTAAATATATACTGCAACGCAAAAAAGCCGAAAATCATCGCCACCCACAACCACATAATATTGAAACGCGGCGGCTTAGGCGTCACTTTCTTGCTAGGTACTCGCTTCATTCTATCAGGTCCGTTAGGCATACCTTTCTTCCTCTTTTGTTTCGTTTCTTTTGAATTACGCACTTTGATAATATTCTAATTCGGCATCGCCCCAGAGGTCTTCAATGCCATAATATTTACGTTTGTCTGTCTTAAATATATGTACCACTACGTCGACAAAGTCCAGTAATATCCACTCACCGTGTTCCAAACCTTCTTTCCGCCAGGGCTCCTGATTCAAGGCTTTAAACACCTCTTCTTCTACACTTTTTGCCAATGCGTTGACTTGGGTAGATGAATCCGCGTGGCAAATTACGAAATAATCTGATACCGAACTATGGATGTTTCTTAAATCAAGCCGCACAATCTCATTCCCTTTCTTCTCCAGCATACCGTGGATAACAGCCTCCGATATGCGAGCTGACATGGCTGATTTTTTGTTTTTTATCATTAAAAATAATTATAGTTTTGGGCAATATTACCCCTTAATTTATTCGTATTGCAAAGTAACACATTTTCAGGATTATTAGAAGGACAAAATGTTATTACATTACAGCGGACTCCCTCCACAAACGAATTTCTAAAAAAAGAACTGTCAAAATCCACGCCACTTGCCGAGGGAACTGTAATAATGGCAGTGGATCAGTACGCTGGCAGGGGCCAGAAGGATGCTATTTGGCACAGCGAACCGGGAAAAAACCTGACGTTTAGCCTGTTGCTCACCCCCACTTTCTTGAATCCGAAGCATCAATTCCGCCTCACCGTTGCCATCAGTTTGGCTGTCGCGCAATGGCTGGAAGCCCTGCTTAAAACGCCGGTGAAAATCAAATGGCCCAACGACATTTACATCGGCGACAAAAAAATCGGCGGTATACTTATCGAAAACATCCTCGCCGGAAAGACTTGGAAATCAGCGATTGTCGGCATTGGCATCAATGTCAATCAAACCGTGTTCCCCGACCCGATCAGTAGGCAGGTCACGTCTATCAAACAAATTTTACACAACGATAGCAATATACCAAAATTATTAGCCGAACTTTGTAACCACATCGGACACGCGTATCAGGCGCTAAAAAAGGAAAGCTTCGACACCCTTCTGGCAACATACAGGAAGCGCCTCTATCGGTTTGGTGAAACACATCCTTTCCTCGTCGATGGCGTGAAAGTAACTGGCGCACTGGCAGGAGTCACAGAGGCCGGCCGGTTACAGATCGATTTTGAGGGACACGTAGTCGACTTTGATATTAAGGAGATTGCTTTTGTCATTTGAGTTAGAATGGTTAGCTTTGCATCGCAAATACCGAACGTAAACTGGCAGGGCATTAAACCTCCACATTGTTTGAAGGTCTTATCTTAAAACAATACATAATATAACGATATCATGAAAAAATTCTTGTTTGCAATAGCGGTTTCATTTATCTCAGTTACGAGTATTTCCGCACAAATCTTGGAACCTGTAAAATGGCAGTTCGGCGCTAAAAAACTGAACGAAAATGAGGCGGTTATTTTCATGAAAGCGGTCATGGACAACGGCTGGCACATTTACTCCCAAAACGTTGAAGAGGGAGGCCCCATAAAAACTTCGTTTTCGTTCGCCCCGTCATCGGACTACACATTGGTAGGCCAGCCGGCTGAGCCGAAGCCGAAAGTCAAACACGAGGACGTCTTCGACATGGATGTCGCTTATTTCGACAAAGAAGTGGTCTTCCAGCAAAAAATCAAGCTGAAGAAAGGAGCGACCACCGTCAAAGGAACAGTCGAATTCATGGCTTGTGATGCCACGCAATGCCTCCCTCCGGATGAGGTGGCCTTTACGGTGGCTGTAAAATAACCTGCATTAAAAGAATTCAGTAAAGGCAGTGTACTGCCTTTTTTTATTATTATGTTTGCAGCCCGTTTAACGTATACAGATTCATGAAACGAGTCTCTCTTGCTTTGCTTTTCCTGCTTGGCATTATCCACATCGCCACTTCGCGTTCAGTCGTTCAAGATACCTTGGTTGATTTCGACGATGTCGAGTTTACGGATGGACAGGATACTGCCGAAGCTACGTATATGGACGTTCCTGATGACGTCGTATTTACAGACGGTCAGGATACTTCCGAGGTAGTGGCTTCGGCCGGTCATGCCGATGCCTCCGATCAGAACCCGCAGACACTATGGGGTATATTCATTGCCGGTATCATTGGTGGATTTGCAGCTTTTCTTATGCCTTGTATTTATCCGATGGTTCCCCTCACGGTCTCATTCTTTACCAAACAAAGTGGCACAAGGGCGAGAGGCATAGGCAATGCCCTGTTGTACGGCCTTTTCATTATTGTCATTTACGTCGCATTGGGCATGCTCGTTACGCTTGTTTTCGGGGCCTCTGCGCTCAATGAAGCGGCAAGCAGTGCGTGGTTCAACCTGCTGTTTTTTGTCATCATCATTATTTTTGCCATTTCGTTTCTCGGCGCATTTGAAATTACATTGCCTTCTCGTTTTGTCAATAAGATGGATGAAAAATCCAATAAAGGCGGTTTGTTAGGGCTGTTTTTCATGGCATTTACCCTGGCATTGGTATCTTTTTCCTGCACCGGCCCCATTATCGGCTACCTATTGGTGGAGGCCGTATCAAAAGGAGCCCTGCTCGGACCGGCCATGGGAATGCTGGGGTTTTCAGTGGCACTGGCCATCCCATTCATGTTGTTTGCTTTCTTTCCGTCTCTCCTAAAGGAAATGCCCAAGTCAGGCGGTTGGCTAAATACCGTAAAAGTCTCCCTGGGATTTCTGGAGTTAGCGTTGGCATTTAAATTTTTATCTAATGTAGACCTCGCCTACCATTGGCGTATACTCGATAGAGAAGTGTTCTTATCCATCTGGATCGTCATCTTTGGACTATTCGGATTATACCTGTTGGGCAAGCTGAAATTCTCGCACGACAGTGATGTCCCCTTCCTTTCGATTCCCCGATTATTCTTTGCCATCGCCGTCCTTTCCTTTACCGTTTATATGATTCCGGGATTGTGGGGTGCGCCGCTCAAAGCACTGAGCGCATGGTTACCCCCGTCGCCCACGCAGGATTTCAACCTGCACCAAGCCCGTCTTGCGGGCGCTACGCCACAGGCGAGTGCAGGAATTGCAAAAAAATACGGAGACCTCTTTCATGCACCGCATGGCATAGACGCCTTCTACGATTATGAACAGGCGCTCGAGTATAGCAAGCAGGTCGGCAAACCCGTGTTGCTTGACTTTACCGGGTGGAGCTGTGTCAACTGCCGCAAAATGGAAGAGTCGGTGTGGCCGGACCCCCAAGTGCTAAAACTCCTAAAAGAAGAATATATCCTCGCTTCATTGTATGTGGATGACCGTACCAAACTGGAGCCCCATGAACAGTATGTTTCCGAATTCAGCGGTAAGCAGATTAACACCGTTGGCCGGAAATGGTCGGATCTCCAACAGTCCAGATTTGGTGTGAATGCACAACCTTATTATGTCATCGTAGACAGTGAGGGTAATCAACTGGTGCCTGCACAGGCCTATAACGAAGATGTTTCGAATTACCTTAATTTTTTGACCAGCGGATTGGAAGCATTCCGCGCCAACCGTCCCTAAAACGTAAAACAAAAACCTATTTAATATCAATGAGCACAAACATTAAAAACATCGCTGTATTCACATCCGGAGGAGATGCACCGGGCATGAATGCCGCTATACGCGCAGTGGTCCGTACAGGATTGTATTACAAACTCAATGTTTTCGGTATCGGGCGTGGTTATGACGGCATGGTACATGGCGATATTTTCTCCATGGACGCCAAATCCGTAGCCAATATTATCCAGCGGGGAGGAACCATCCTGAAAACCGCACGCAGCGACGAGTTTCGAACCGAGGAAGGCCGCCGCAGGGCGTTCGAAAATCTGCAAAAGCATGGTATCGATGGTCTGGTGGCCATCGGCGGTGACGGAACATTCACCGGCGCGGCCAAATTTATCGAAGAGTACAACATTCCTGTCATTGGGTTGCCCGGCACGATTGACAACGATCTGGCAGGGACGGATTTTACCATTGGCTATGATACTGCCATCAATACGGTCATTGAAGCGGTAGATAAAATCCGCGATACCGCTGAATCCCACGACAGGGTATTTGTCGTCGAAGTGATGGGTCGTGATTCCGGACTGATTGCCTTACGGTCGGGCATCAGCGTAGGGGCAGAGTGTGTGCTCATCCCGGAAATCAAGGTAGATTACGAAGCCATGATGGACAGGCTGGATCGGACGCGCAAAAATAAGGCCTCTCGGGTGATCATCGTGGCTGAAGGCGACGAAGCTGGTGGCGCTTTCGCCGTCGCAGAACGCATCAAGGAACGTTTTCCGCACTACGACCTGCGCGTCTCTATCCTCGGGCATATCCAGCGAGGCGGTAGCCCGTCATGCATGGATCGCGTGTTGGCCAGCCGTCTGGGAGTAGCCGCCGTAGAGGCCTTGATGGAAGGCCGGCGGGGCGAAATGGCAGGGTTGGTGCATGGCCAGATTGCGTTTACCCCCTTCAATAAAGCCATAAAACACATTGGCGCGATTAACGACAATTTACTCCGGATCGTCGACATCCTATCTTCGTAGCGGCTATGATATGCCCCCAGCAGTCATCAAACTCCTGGGGGCACGTTGTTTTTGAGATAGCCGATACGACCATATCCGCGTCACGTCCAAGCCATTCAGCGCTTCACGATCTTTTCCGGCTTACCCCGGGTGATGTACCGCACGACGACTTCCGGCGTGCTATCATCCTCCACATCGCAGGCAAACGCTATGCTACTGGATCCTTCAGCCAATATGGCCTTGCCATGTACTGCCGGCCGGCTCAATACGTTATAATTCTGGTCGGTCACGGTGGCGTTGCCCTCGTGATCAAGCAGAAGGTATTGGTTCGCTTCAATCGTGCCCTCGACCTTGATAACACCGCGCGTAGTGGTAAAAGAAGGATTAGAGATCGCTCCTTCACCCTCCACTTTCAGGCGTAGCGCATAGGTGCTTTCATAGGGCGTATACCACGACCAATCCGCCCCGCCGGGTTGCCCCGGCTGCATTTCGGCAAGATTGCAACGATAGCGTTCAGAGATATGCAGCGGATAGAGCAGAAAATTGTGGTCGTCAAGCTTCTGAAGGTGCCATTCCGTTTCAGGATCTTTAAGCCGTTCCATCTGCTCCGTCGAGAACGCCTGAGCGAAACGCAGTTCATCCCAATTTTTCATGGCGTCCAATAGCAGGTCGATTTGACCGTGACGCTTAAGTGTACGCATATTGATGCTCATGGCATAACCCGCATCGAAGCCGGCCGATTCAGACAGCGCCCACTCCAGATCCTCTAATGTCGTGGCCTCGAATTGGCGTTCGGCCAACCGTACCAAAAACCACCCCAGCATGCGTGGGAACAAGTTCCGCTTAAAAAAATCCTGGTTTTTGATGCGGTTTTCCACTTGCCCTTTGCGCATTTCCTCGCCCCAAGGCTCGCCCCAATTCATCCGCGTATGGATATGCCATAAATAATGATCCAACCGGCTAGCATCATTAACTAAATTCGCCTGATCTTCCAGCTTATTGTAATACGCCGTAATGAACCGGGCTGTTGCGTAATAGTCATGACCGGTATACATGCTGCCCTCCAAGCCATCAAATGAAATTTGCCTAAGCCCGGTACGGTTGAAAATCTCGGCCAGCCTGTGCGCGAATTCATCCTGAAGTTCCAAATCAGGAAACAGCGTTTTGTACGGGTAATCCCACAACTTGTATAGGGTGCTGGTCTTGGTATGAGCGGCTTTTTGGGTGCCGAATGCGCCCCGCGTACATCCGGTCAGTTTGATCCGGTCACCCGCTTGGGTTACTTTACCGAAGGTAATCAATTCGTCATCAATCTGCAATGCATTCAGTGAGAGCGGCATGTCAAATAAATCCGAATGCATGATCTCCAGTTCGGTCTGCGTTTCGTCCAGGTCATGTGTTAAGGTCAGTTCCCCCTGTTTCAACAGCTTCTTGCTTGGCACGGGTGTGACGTATGGGTCATTCGTCGTCAAAAAATTGGTGAGGGTATGCACCCCCACATGAATATCCCTGGCCTTGGCGCGATCTACAAGCGCCTTCACTCCGTGGTCTCCATCCTTGACAAATGCGGGCTTCCACCGGAAATGCCCCCAGGTTTCGAACGGGTCTGTATGGTATACATGCTTGAAACCGGCACGTTCGGCTTTATACAAGACAAAATCAAAATCTTCAGCTGAAAAATTGGAAATGAGGTAAGACCCCATTGAGGCACGCGATACTTTGTCCCACTCGCCCTCGATGAGCGGGTGAGGCAATCCCTGTTCGATCTCAACGTTGCCTATGCGGTCAAGGATTGATGTGCGCAAGTCTCCAAAGAGCGCAATCTTCGAACCCACAATGCGGCCATCGGCACCAACCACAGGCAGCGTGAGCGACCGGCTTACCTGTTGCACTTGCCGGTACTCCACATTTTGGCGGTCACGGCTTGACAGCTGGAACACCGTGCCATCGCCCGCGTCAACAGCTGCCAAATTGTAAAACGGTATGCTGGCCACGGAGAGTTCGGTATTTGCACCGGTATAAGCAAACTGCTCACTGTACTGATCAGCATATTCCTGCGGGATCCCACCATTGGTCTTGATGTGCAGGGATTGCATGGCGAACGCAATGTCGCCCTGCTGCACTACACCCACGATTTCGCCAACAACCTCGCATAACGAGACCTTAAGCGGACCAAAGACCACCAAACGGTAATCATCACTGATCCGGGTAACCTCATAGGTTATGGCTTGCGAGGCCTGTTCAACCAGCAGTTCGATTGTTTGTCCGTCTTCCATCGTCAGCACAAAACGGTTGCCACGCACATCCAATGCACGGGGCAATACGATCTGGTTGCCCTTCGCTGCCGAAAGGAGCGGGTAGGAGCCTGCCCCCAGAATTTCCTGCCCCGCAACCTTGATGGAACGGTAAAAGCCCTTTTCATCGATGCTGACCTGGGTTTGTGCGGTCTTTAAGTCCGTTGCCATCACGAGGTGGATGGCCATCGTCAGTATAACAGCCAAGGCCGCCTTTTTGATACCGAATCGTGTCATACGCATATCGCCTGTTTTTCGTTTTATTTTGTATTGTCTATTCCTTGCATACATGCCGCTTCGGGCTATTTCAAGGGGTCGAATGTACCACCTTCCCAACCGATAGTCTGTTCCAGGTTAGCGTTAGTTTCCAAGTGTCTATTCGGGAGGGCATAAAAGTAATAGTTATCCCGGAAATTGATATCAAACACCCTGTCCACATTGATGATTTCGTCTTCAAAATATAAATGATATTGGGTGTTCAAATCAACTTGATCTTTTACCCGTTCGAACTCGGCGTTTGAAACCTTCAGCTTCGGCAGCAATCCCTTGCGGCGCTTGCCGTTCAACTCTTGTTCAAACAGCTTCCTTCTCCGGAGATCCCAGTAGCGCTTGCCTTCAAAAGCAAACTCCAGTTTGCGTTCCAGCATAATGGCCGCAATCAGTTCAGCTTTACCCATACCAGCTTTCAGGCCATAAAGCTGCTCACTGCCCGGAGCGATACCGGCACGGTGCCTAATCTGCTTGAGCACGTCATACGCTTCATCCAACCGGCCGGTCTCTACCGCCGACTCGGCGAAATTCAGCAGCACTTCGGCATAACGCAGCTCGATCCAATCGGTACTGCTTCTTTCGGTAAAATAAGGCGTATAACCTACATTGACGGCTTTGCGGCAATAGAACCCCGATAGCGTAGGCGCATTGGCCTCGGCTCCCTCATAGGTCCATTGTCTTCTGCCGCTTTTGCCACTCAGTTCCCACAACACGCCGTTATAGGCGATGGTCGCATCGAACCTCGGATCGCGGTTCTTCCAATAGTAAATTGGATCATAACCCGAATCTGGATCGTCAATGGCCGCACCGGATGCCATCGGATATGACGCCACCATATCCCACGTCGGGTGGTTGGCCCCCGAGAAGTTCTGAGCCTCGGATAGCGGACGGGTGCTTGCATCCCAACTATGGACGACGGTAGGTTCCTGGAAACGTTTCACGAAAATCACTTCCTTATTCATTTCGTCAAACCAAAGATTAGCGTAGCTTTCATACAAACCATAACCCTCCGCTGCCAATTCCTCCTTTGCTCGCTTATTGGCATTGTATGATGCTGTCCAGCGGTCCTGGTCTTGATTGGGGTTGAACTGGGGGCTTGCGTAGTACAGCAGCACACGGCCTTTCAGCGCTTGGACGACGGCTTTAGTGAAACGTCCCTCGTCATTGCCCGTCCATCGCCAAGGCAGGTAGGCTTCAGCAAACTCCAAATCAGCAAGGATAGCATCTATGCAATCGGAGGCGCTGGCACGCGAGACGGAAAGGTCTTCCGTAAGTTCTTGGGGATGCAGCACCAAGGGCACCCCGCCATATAAGCGTACCATCTCAAAGTAACGCCATGCCCGGAGCACGGCCGCCTGCGCCTTGAAGCTGTTTTTCACCTCAGCGCCCAAACTACTTTTGTCTACGTTGGCCATCAGTAAGTTGATAGACCTGATTTGATCATAATACCACTCGTCTATTGAAGTCGTGACTAGTTGCCCGTACAGAATAGCTGAGTTGCCAACTTCGGGTGACGCCTCGTCCGAATAGGAAGATACTTCGACGTCCCATGACGGAAGATTGTCAAGGTATAGTTTGTTCAGAAATGCTTCTGCATAATTCTCGTCGTTCCAAACGAGGTCGTCTGAAACGGCCGACAGGTTTCGTTTGTCGAGGACTTTGCTACACCCTGTCAAGGCCAAAGCTCCGGTAAGGATTGTATAATAGATTAAGTTCCTTTTCATGTCGTCATTAAAAATTAAGGTTAACACCTACTGTATAACTCTTCATCAAGGGATACGCTATGATACTGGAGTTTTCGGGATCAAAATACTTCACGTTGTTTTGCAGCAAAAATAGGTTATCACCATTCAAGAATACCCGCAGTTGTGAAACGGCGATTTTACGGAGCCAGTCGGCAGGTAAATCATACGAGACCCGGAGGTTCTTCAGCCGGGCGAAAGACCCGTCCCTCACCCAAAATGTAGAAGGGGCGTCGGCAGTATTCCGGCCCGGTCGCGGAAAACTGGCATTGGGGTTTTCGGCCGTCCAGTGATCTGTCCAGAAATCGAAGTTGGTCACATGCGGGCGAGCTTCGATGCTCCGTTGGTTGATCAGCACGTCATTGCCGGCAACGCCCTGTACGAATACCTCAAACGCCAGGTTCCTCCATTTGGCCCCAAGCAGTAAACCGTAGTTTACCGGAGGGATGGTACGGTTCACTATCCAGTCCATGTCGTGCTCATCGATTTTCCCGTCCGGCGTGTCAGAAGTGGCACCACGTAAGTCCTGGTAGTTCAGCATACCTAGCTCCGGTTTCTGACCGAATATCGTGTACCCGTCAGGAAGGGCATCCAGTTGGGCTTGCGTGCGTATGATATCGGTGGCGACATAACCCAGCGTGCGACCGGTGTTGAGACCGATTTCCGAACGGAATGCCCGGATGTTCTCAGGTTCGTCTTTGAGGACCAATTTGTTGGTCGCATACCCGAAATTGCCCCTTACCTGATAGGAGAAATCCTGGCTTATTTGATCGTTGTATGCAAATTCTAATTCGAAGCCGTAGGCATTTATCTTCGCATAATTCTCCGCAGGCATGGCGGCTCCGAAGGTGGTCGGGAGGCTTTCCATGCGCGCCCCGAGGATGTCGTAGGTTTTTTTGTAAAATCCATCCACCGTCAGCGACATTTTGTTTTGCAAGAACCGGGTGTCCAGACCCACGTTATAATTCAGCGATTTCTCCCACGTAATGTTCGGGTTGGGCACCACGCCGGCCACGATGCCGCTACTGAGATTCCCAAACTGGGCTCCTGTTACCGGTGTTGACCCGCTCACGAAGTTATACATTTGCAGCCATTGCCATCCACCCACGGCATCGTTGCCCAACAGTCCGACCGAAGCGCGCAGCTTGGCTTCGTCAAAAAACCGGACATTGTTTTTGAAAAAAGATTCTTCAGAGATACGCCATGCACCCGATACTGACGGGAAGAATCCCCAACGCTGGCTGGGCGCAAAATTTGCCGACCCGTCATAACGGAAAGAAGCTTCGATGAGGTACTTGCCGTCGTACCCGTAGTTTAGCCGGCCAACATACGAAAGGCGGCCAAATTCCTCACCGGTACCGTTTACCGTAGAGTTAATGGCATCGGGGCTGCCTGCATAGAATTGGTCTACCGCAGAGGAGATAAAAAAGTTCCGCTGCCCGTTGAACCAATCGAGCATGCCTTCCGCTTGCTCATAAACAAACACAGCGCCAACGTCGTGCTTACCAAACCGATTGTTGTAATTGACCATCGTATTGAATTGGTAATTATCTGTGCGATCGTAGCGCTCGAAAAGAAAATCGCCATCATTACGTATTTTCACGCTTTCGATCTCATCCGTAGCGATGTGGCCGTGCCCACCGGTCATTACCGGGTTATACAGCGGGTAGGGCCGGTTGAACTGCTTGATGAACGCATGCCGGTTGTAACGGTTGTACATCACCTTTACGCTCAAGCCTTCAATCTGAGGGACTTTGTATTCCAGCGCCAGCGTGGCCTCGTAGTTGCCGTACCGTTTGCGGTTATAACCTGTATGGTCGGCCAGAATCTCCAAGGGATGCCATTCCACAAAGCCGCCATTGGGTCTGCCGTTGATATATGGCGGTATCATTTCCGAACGGACCAACAGCCCTTTGTACAGGTCGGCCATGTTGTCATTGTCGCTGTCCCAGCGCCAGTAAGGTTTCAGATCATCTCGGTTTTCAATATTCAGGTTGAGCGAAGCGGTCAGGTTTTCGGTGATATTGGCTTCCAAATTGCCCCGGAGGTTATAACGATCAAAATCTAAATTCCTGAAAGAACCGGTTTCATTATAGTAAGTGCCGCCCACAAAAAAACGGACGTGTTCCGAACCGCCATTTACATTCAAGGAATGCCTATTGCGAATGGGATTTACCCATGAATCGTCCAGCCAGTCCCACCGATTGTTTTTGAAGTACTCCAGCTCATCGCTGGTAAAGTACCGGTTGTCGGTAGTGGGGATCTGATCAATGGCCAGGCTGTTATTGATCAGGATGGCTTGGTCATAACCACTCTGCCGATGCGGTATCAATGTGGCATCGGAGACACCGAACGAACCGGTATAGCTGATGACGGGTTTGCCCACCTTACCGCGTTTGGTGGTGACCAAAATGACACCATTTGCAGCTCGCGAACCGTAAATGGCGGCCGATGCACCGTCCTTAAGAATGGAGATGTTTTCAACTTCAGATGCATCCAGCCCATCAAATGCAAACTTATCGCGCACCACACCGTCGATGACGTACAATGGCGCCGCCGAATTCCACGTGCCGTCTGCCCGGACCTTGATGTTCGATGTTGCCCCGGGTTTGCCGACGCTCTGTGTAATCAATACGCCCGACATCCGGCCGCTCAGCGCGTTTGAAAGGCTGGATGATGGGATGTCATTGATCACTTCAGCATTGATGGCTGCTACCGAACCGGTAAGGTTTACTTTCTTTTGCGCGCCGTAACCAACGATCACCACTTCTTCCAAGGCTTGGTCTATCAGCTCCAACACAACATTGAGGGTGGTAGCCTCGCCAAGCGTAAACGAATTGGTATGATACGCCAAATGGCTGAATGTAACGGTACCGCCGGGTACTGCAGAAAACTGGAATTGCCCGTTTTCGTCAGTGGCTGTCGTAGCACTTGAGGTGCCTTCTACCTTGATGGTCACCCCACCCACGGGCTCGCCCGATTGATCTCGCACGTATCCCTTATATAGCTCCTGCTGACGGTTGAGGGGCGCTCCATCTGCGAGCGCAGCCTTATCGGACCGTGGTGCATGGCGCTTGGGTAAGAGGACAATGTGATTTTCGTTGACCTTAAACTCCAGCCCGTATTGCGTGCAAAGCTGCCCAAGCACATCCTCCAGTGTGCCGTTTTCAACATGCATGGTTACTTTTTTGGTATTATTGATAAGCTCCACATCATACCAAAACGAATAGTTTGTTTGTCGTTTGATCTCTTTCAGAATGTACTTGATGGTCTTGTTTTCCGCCCGGATAGACACCCGTTTGTTCAGTGAGATGGACGAAGCCAGCACCGAAAAGGAAGTCAGGCATATCATCAATAAGGTCCAGATTCTCGAAGTTAAAGGCAAAGGAAAACCCTTAAACTTTGCGAAAAGTTTATTTTTAATCATTGGTTAATACAGTTTAATTAAATGAATTTACAATTGGCGACCGCGTAACTCGTGTCTCTTGTTGTTGCTTTGTCAGTATTTCCTCATAATTTATATATATTAATTTTGTTCTTTTTTATCGTGTATCGGTACATGCCGTCCGCAGTAATCACATTGAGCACTTGCTCGATAGTTTCGCCGTTTTCGAACTCACCGAAGAAAATCCGGTCATTCAATTTATGGTCATGCACCTGTATCTCCACGCCGTAGTTCCGCTCCAAAACGGTTTTAATCTCGCGGAAAGGTATGGAATCAAAAACAAGCTTACCTTCCGTCCATTTAATGGCATCAGCGGCGTTCCGTTCGTTGACAACGACCTGGTTGGTCGCCTTCAGCAATACTGCCTCTTCGTTTGGCTTCAGTATAATTTTCTCCTTGCCATCTAAGGCCATCTGCACAGCCCCTTCCAACAGTTGGAGTGCTAGCTTATCGGCTTCACCATAGTTCTGGAGATTGAATTTCGTACCCAGCACGCTCACCTCCACACCATCGGTTTCTACCACAAACCGGCGCTTGGTATCTTTTGCCACCTCAAAGTAGGCTTCTCCATCCAACTGCACGCGCCGTTCGCTGTTCCCGAACCCTGGCGCCAGTACCAGCCGGGAATCCGCATTCAGGAAAACCACTGTTCCGTCAGTCAGGGTAACCCTCGACTTCGACCCTTTCGGCGTACTCATCACCACTGGTACCCGCTGGCTGGTATCTCGGTTGACCCACTTAAGTGACAGGAAACCGGCAATAAACCCGAGCACCAAGACGGCCGCATACGGCAACAGCCTGTTAAAGAACAATCGCTTTGACGGATGGCGCGGCGGCGCGACGACCGTCTCTTCTTCAATACGACCCCTGAACTGGCTCCACGCTGCATCTGTGTTATAGTTGTATTGGTTAGCAGGTAAATCACTCGCAAACCAAAGCTTTTCAAGCTCCTGAAAATAAGCCCGGTGGTCTATGGAAGCGTCGAGCCAGTCTTTTAGTTTCCGTTGTTCCTCCACAGTCAGTTCATCGGCCAAAAAGCCCGTGATCAACGTCTTCCAAAAGGACTTGTTTTCTATCATTTTCTGATTACGTTTAGTAGACAAGTGAAAATTAAAAGCGGGTAAATGAAAATTAAAAAAAATTTAACAACAGCAATAAAAACAAGAAATCCTTCAAGGCAACACGCAATGCCGAAAGGGCACTTTTGATGTGATACTTAACGACATCAATCGAAACCTTAAGTTCATCGGCAATCTCCTGATATCTCAACTGCTCGAACCGGCTTTTCCGGAAAATCGTTTCGGTGAGCTCAGGCAGTTGCCTCAACGCCGATTCCAGCCGGTCTTCCAATTCGCGGAGGATCAGTTTATCAAAACTGTTTTCGTTGTTGACGAAGGAATGCTCCAGCAAGATCTGGTCTCGTAGTGTCTGCTGCAGCTTCTGCTGGTTGAGGTGGTTGATACATCTATTCTTTACCGCACGCACCAGGTAGCTGCGCAGCGTTTTCTCAATCATCAGGTTTTCTCTGTTTTTCCAGATGGTATATACCACGTCATTGACGATGGATTCGGATGTCAGGTGATCGTGCACAAATTTAAATGCATAGGCACAAAGTAAGACATAGTATTCCTTATATAAGAATGCATACGCGTCTTGGTCACCTTTTTTCAATCGCTTTAGTAGCTCCTCGTCCAACGTTACATGTCGATTCATATGCAAAAACAAAAAGATCGTAGGTCAATTCGATATAAATGCCCTATTTCCGGCTATGCCAGCGATTGGTTTTTATTGATTAGAATTTCCAAAAATAGCCAAAGCTTTTGATTATATTTTGACCGAATACTATGGTATTTTACCATTTTTATCCATTTCCGAATTTTTGGTCCGGCAGGATGCATCCGCATTCAACAAGCGAGGTCGGGCACCAGGTCAAAACAGTATACCAAAATGAAAGCCGCCCTTAGGAAAGAGGCGGCTTTTGATATCTCGGCGAGCGGCTTACGCTGCGGTCAGTCTAATAACTCGGCCAGTTTTGCGTGCAACTCCGGCCCGCGGAGGTTTTTAGCTATAATTTTGCCTTCCGGGTCAAGTAGAAAATTTGCGGGGATACCCTGAATCGCATATTGCTCAACAACATCAGACTGCCACCACTTCAGTTCAGATACATGTGGCCAGTCCTGCAAGCCATCATCATGAATCGCTTTCAGCCACGCCTCTTTCTGCCCTGGCCGATCGAGCGATACGCCGAATACGGTAAAATTCTTGTCCTTGTATGCTTGATATGCCGCCACCACATTGGGATTTTCGTGCCTGCAGGGGGTACACCAGCTCGCCCAAAAATCGACCAACACATATTTGCCCCGCAATGACGACAAGGCCACCGGATTGCCAGCGGTATCCGGTTGTGTAAAATCAGGGGCTATGGCACCAATCCCTACGCGCTTAAGATTTTCCAACTGCTCAGCAATGATTTTGCCCTTGTCCGAAGTTTTCAACGCCGCCGAAAGCCCATTGAATGCAGGTTCGATCACCTCCTGCACCGGTTCCGAACCAACATAAGGAAAAAGCAGATCCAGACTCACAACGCTTGCCGGATAATCGGCGATATATTTGAAATCAACGGCTTTCTGCTCTTCCTGGATAGTCATGGCTTCCATTTGCAGCGCTTGTACAAATGCAGGATCCTGCTTCTGGCTATCCGATGCCGCGGCATACCGCTCTATAAGGTCACCCATTTTCTCCTGTACGGGTGCCGAGTGCGACCGATAAACGAGGAAATCCTTATTAATATCGCCTCCTTTTACTGAAGCACCACTTAGTGAGTCGTCCGCTGTAATCGTAATGGCCCCCTTCTCTAAATAGAGCTCCACCCGATCGGGATCATCCATTTCGCGGATATCGCCCCCCTCATGAGCGAGGAGTACCAGCGCCCGAGATGGCGCTTCCACGCTGCCGTGAAACTTAAACCGACCATCAGCGACATCCACAGAGTCCAATACAGTGCCGGTGCCCGTGCGGTAACTCAAGTAAGCTTTAGCCGGTGCGTTTAAACTGCCGACTTTGGCCGTAATTGTAAAATCATCCTGCGCAAATCCCACTGTCGGCAATACCGTCATTGCCATCAAAACCAACCTTCTCATCATAGGGTTCTTTTTTATTTATATATGCAATTATGGCAAAGATGCCATATTTTTATCGGAAACCACAGGTCCTGTAAGAGATTTTGTGCACTACCACCTTCCGCTGGCACCGCCGCCGCCGAAGCCGCCGCCGCCAAAACCGCCGAAGCCGCCACCACCGAAGCCACCGCCGCCGCTACCGAACCCTCCACCGAAGCCACCTCGGCCGCCTCCACGGCCCATCCCGCTAAGCAATGTCCACCACAGGAGGTCCGACGCGCCGCGGCCGCCTAGAACCTTGCCGCCACCACGGCCTCCGCCACCACGACTAAGAAGGGCTACGAGAACAAAGACAATAATAAGTATCAATACGATCGAGCCGGAGCCTCCTTTGCCATCACGCTTCGGTGGCGCCGTGTACTCGCCTTTGGTGTAAGCAATGAGCGCGTCCGTGGCCCTGTCAATCCCCGTAAAATAATCACCCCGCCGGAAAGCAGGCTTAATCTCGTTTTCGATGATCCGGTACGCTATCGCATCGGGCACAGCCCCTTCCACGCCATAACCTGTCTGGATGGTCACGGCCCGGTCGCCCAAAGCCACCAAGAGCAAAATACCGTTGTCATGATCCTTGCCGCCCACGCCCCATCGTTGGGCCAGTCGCACACCATAATCAGCGATGTCGTACTGCCCCGTTGACTGCATCAGTACCACAGCTATCTGCGTGGATGTGCTATCATCGAATGCCACCAGCTTGTGTTCCAATTGCTGTACCTGTGCGGCTGTCAGTGTTTGTGTATAATCGTTGACCAATCTATTCGGCGTAGGAGGAAAATCTTGTGCCAAGGCACCACTCACGCCCAATAGAAGGATAGTTTTCAGCAAAAAAAGTTTAGTCTTTACCATTACCAAAGGCGATATCGTTAGGCAATTCATTTACATCGTCATCCAGCCGCGGAAAAAAGTGCTGTAGCTGCTCGCCAGCGTGCACAATACCCTCAATAAGGCCCTGCACCAAATCACCTCGCTTGAAATGTTGTACCATAAGTTCTTTCGTCTCTTCCCAGAAATTGGCCGGTACTTTCGCATTGATGCCGCGATCGCCGATGATAGCAAACTGGTGATCTTCCGTCGCGATATAGAGCAGCACCCCGTTATGCTGGGCAGTCTGGTTCATGCCCAGCCGTTGAAAGTACACCGTCGCACGTTCCAATGGATCGGTGGGGCAGTGGGGTTCCACGGCCAACCGTATTTCTCCAGACGTACGCGACTCGGCCAATTGAATGGCGTGCACAATTTTTTCCTGCTGCTCCGCTGTAAATTGTTCCATATACCTAAAACTGTACCTCCGGAGCCTGATTAGCTCCAGCCTCGGCGGTAAAATAACCTTTTTGTTTAAATCCAAACATGCCTGCCGTAATGTTGTTCGGGAAGCGCCTTACCGATGAGTTGTACTCCTGTGTTGCTTCGTTAAATGCCCGGCGTTCGGTACTGATACGGTTTTCGGTACCTTCGAGTTGCGCTTGCAACTCAAGGAAATTCTGATTGGCTTTCAACTCAGGGTAACGTTCTACGCTCACCAATAACCGTCCCAGCGATTGGGACAATGCGTCCTGTGACTGTTGGAACTGCTGAATGGCTTCAGGCGTCAGGTTTTCCGGATCAACGGTTACAGAAGTAGCTTTGGCACGCGCTTCAATAACCTGCGTAAGCGTTTCCTGTTCGAAATTGGCCGCACCTTTTACCGTATTGACTAAATTCGGAATCAAGTCCGCGCGCCGTTGGTAAGCGTTTTCCACCTGAGCCCATTTGGCCTTTACATTCTCCTCTTGGTTCACCAGGGTATTATATCCGCATGAGCTGAACGAAAGGGCTACGAATACACCTACCATTACAACAAACAATCTGCTTTTCATGTTGACTGAATTTAAATTCATATTGCTACTAATTTAACACTTTGATGGCAAAATTCATACCTTTGTTACACTTCGGGATAAAAACCCGACATCATTTCATGCAGCACGAACTTGAATTGGCCATCCTGCCGGAAAGAATCGCGGATCAAACGCACATCCTGCAAAAAGGTGCCGCGTTGTTGAAGATTGCTCCAGCACGGATTAAAGGCCTAAAAATACGCAAACGCTCCATTGACGCCCGGGGGAAACAGGCAGTCTTCCGGGTACGGGTCATCTTCTACATCGACGAACAGCCGATCCCTGAAATTTTACCCCTGGAATATGCCAATGTTGCAGACGATCCACCAGCGATCATTGTTGGCGCCGGTCCTGCCGGTCTGTTTGCGGCCCTGCGATGCCTGGAAAAAAAGATACGCCCCATCATCATTGAACGGGGAAAACGTGTACAGGAGCGCCGCCGGGATTTGGCTGTATTGAATAGACAGGGAATCGTCAATCCAGACTCCAACTATTGTTTTGGAGAAGGCGGTGCGGGCACGTATTCCGACGGGAAACTGTATACCCGATCCAATAAACGCGGGGATGTGCAGCGGGTCCTACAGCTCCTCGTCGCCCATGGCGCCACGGACGACATCCTGGTGGATGCCCGCCCCCATATCGGCACCAATAAGTTGCCCCACATCATCCAAGCGATACGCCATACCATCCTCAACCATGGCGGAGAAATTCATTTTGACAGCAGGGTAGTGGATATCGTGGAGCAGTTCGGTCATGTAAAAGGAGTGAAGCTGGCTTCCGGCGAGCACATCAACGCTGAGCATGTCATCTTGGCCACCGGGCATTCGGCACGCGACATCTTCGAAATCTTTCATCGAAGGCGATGGTTAGTCGAGCCTAAGCCATTTGCCCTCGGTGTGCGCATCGAACACCCGCAGCAAATCATCGATCAGGCCCAATACCACTGTAACGTGCGGAGCGAGCACCTTCCACCGGCGTACTATAGCCTGGTCGAACAGGTGGATGGCCGGGGGGTCTTCTCGTTCTGCATGTGCCCGGGCGGCATCATCGCGCCCTGTGCAACGGATAAAGGTGAGATCGTCGTCAACGGCTGGTCGCCTTCGAAACGCAACAACCCCTATGCCAACTCGGGCACTGTCGTGCAGGTCAACCTCGAAGACGTCCCGCATGCTGTACGTTATCCTTTTGCGCTGCTGGATTTCCAGCATGAGGTAGAAGAAAGGGCCTACGTAGTGGGCGGGGGCAAATTGGTGGCTCCAGCCCAGCGGATGGTCGACTTCGTGGAGGGCAGATTGTCGAATACGCTGCCTGTCAACTCCTATAAACCGGGCACCCACAGCGCGTTGCTCTCGGAGGTGCTTCCTCCTTTTGTACATGACGCACTCCGGAAAGCGATCCCGCTATTTGGAAAAAAGATGAAAGGCTACTATACGAATGAGGCCATTTTAGTGGGTGTGGAATCCCGCACCTCATCGCCCGTGCGGATACCAAGGGATAAAATGACGTTGCAGCATCCGCAAATCAAAGGACTATATCCCTGTGGCGAAGGGGCGGGCTATGCCGGCGGCATCGTATCGGCAGCCATTGATGGGATGAACTGCGCCGATGCCATAAAGGATTAAAAAGATTTGGAAAATAACGAACGGCCGCCTTACATTTGTAGTTGTATTAGCGAAAGTAGCTCAGTTGGTAGAGCATCAGCTTCCCAAGCTGAGGGTCGCGAGTTCGAGCCTCGTCTTTCGCTCTGATTTTTCAGCTTGCGGGAGTTTCATTTGCCATTTTCATAAATTGTATTCTACCGATGTTGAAAATATAAAAATCGTGATACGAAGCAAATTGCAAATTTCATAAAAACAACCATCAAACCACAGAAAATCAACCAATTATTTCCGACAATTTTGCGTATTTCGTAAATTTGCATACGCTATTTGGCAGATATGGAAATATCTTTACCAAGATTAGCTGTTTATCCCGCGGACCTGCAGCGGATCACCGGCCAGAGCGAACGCACTTGCCAACGGCTCCTAAACAAGATCCGGGATATGTTTGGGCTGGATAAGCACCAGCATGTGACGGTTTATCAGGCCTCGGAATATCTGGGCATTTCAGTAGCAGAAATCTCCCGCTTCATGCGCCGATCCTGACCCAAGCAGCCGGCAAAGGGTTTGCCGGGACAGCGACAGATTTTCAGGGACAACCCGCGGCGGCGACTGGCCGCCGCGGTTTTTTTTGCCCATCAACCCGTCAATTCCGACAATTCCGCCAAACCCGCCAATCCCGACAGCGTTTATTGCCATCCTGCGGAACTTTGTCTTGTCAACGGGTCAGGTACCGCCCGGAGACGCGGAGTAAAGTTTGTTTTTTTTAACGTTTTAATTTTTAAACAATGGCAATTAAGTACAACATTCTGGAAATCGGCAAACCGGGGGATGCCGCGGCGCCGAAGAAGTTTTATGCACGGCCGGTCCATGCCGGCGAGATCACCCTGGAAAACCTGGCGGCAGACATCTCGCACGCCTCATCGCTCACTGAATCCGATGTCTACGCCGTATTGCAGAGCCTCGTGCGTGAAATCCCGCGCAACATCCAGCACGGATACATCGTCCGCTTGGGTAACCTCGGCGCATTCCGCCTGGGAAGCAACAGCACGGGGAGCGATGCCGAAGAGGAGGTGACCGCGGCCAACATCTTCCGTAAGCGCCTGCTGTTCTATCCCGGCAAGCATGTCAAGCAAGTGATTGACGGTTTAACTTTTGAGAAAAACCGGTAAATCCGGCTCCATTAACCGTTTACGCAGCCGTCCCGATGTGTTTCGGGACGGCTTTTTTGTTTAAAAAAGCCCAAAAACGACCCTTGGTCACTCTGAAAACCGGCTTCGGAGCGTCCGGAAAGTCTCCGAAGCCGGTCGTAAAACCCGCTTCGGAGGGTTTGGAAAGTCACTTCGGACGGTTTTAAAAGGTTTTGGCCGACATCAAAAAATATCCTATAACGAAATTTATGTCTGCTGCAACCGGCGCGTGAAATAGGACCAAACCCGCACTCATCCTGCATCGGTACGGGCGTAAGGGGCTGCATGGACCACTTGTGGCCCAGCTAAGACGACAAGTAAAAGAGGGGATTATCTGACTAACCTTCCGCCGCGAGATAAGCGGGCTTCTCTTACCCCGCCTTCAACCCTTGCTCCACCAAGTGCTCCACGTACTCACGTACGGTCGCATTGGCAAAACGGCTCGTCACGTCAAAGGCAAAGGCATGGACCAGAAGCACACGTGCCTGCGCCTCACTGATACCCCTGGCTCGAAGGTAAAATAACGCTTCATTATCAAACTGTCCAATCGTGCAGCCGTGACTACATTTTACGTCATCTGCAAAAATCTCCAGCTGCGGCTTGGTGTATACGGCAGACTTTTCGCCAATGAGCATATTGTTGTTTTGTTGGAACGCGTTGGTCTTTTGTGCATCGGGACGCACGAAAATCTTTCCATTGAACACAGCCGTAGACGTATCCTGCGTGATATTCTTATACCACTCATAGCTTTCGCAATGCGGCTCGCGGTGATCGACGATCGTATGGTTATCGACGAGCTGGTTGCCTGCGGTAAGCGTCACGCCGTATAAATGGCTCTCAACCTCACTGTCGCCCAGCCGAACATTAATATTATTCCGCACAAACGCAGCGCCCGGGAAGGTACAGTTGTAATGATTATAAAGGCTGTGCTTTTCCTGATAGACCTCGGTATGGTTGAGGTAATTGCCTTGTGCCCCTGCAACCTGTAGGTAATAATGCTGCAATTTTGCACTTTCCCGTACCACAACCTCGCTCACTGTGTTATTGAGGTTGTGCGCTGCACCTTCATCCGTAATGAATGATTCGATGATTTCAGCTTCAGCAAATGTGCTGATCACGTACAGATTGCGCACCTGTGCAAATAAGGGCTTCATGGCAGAGGCGACATGGATAACGTGTATCGGCTTTTGCAATTGGACGTTTTTGCCCACTTCGATAAACAATCCTGAGGTAAACAAAGCGGTGTTAAGCGCCACAAACGGATTATCCGTTTTATCTGCATATTCTGCAAAATACTTCGCAAAACAAAGACGGTCGAATGCTTGGTCAATCGGCATTATAGATAGGCCGTGGATATCCGCCGCGGTGGATAACTTAGCGTTGTACCTGCCATCGACCATAACCACGCGGTAAGCATCCAAACCGGGAATAACCGCTTTGTCGAGCGATAAATCATCGGAAGAAAGCGTTTCCGCATCCAGCACATAGTGCTGACGATTGACGAGCGGTTGTACATTGGTGTACTTCCAATCTTCCTGCTTCACCGTGGGGAATCCAGCGCTTTTGAACCGCTCGAAAGCCTGCTTGCGTATTTCGTCAAGCGAATGGGGCTCTGATGAGGGCAGGTTGCCGCCATACGTTTTAATCAACTGTGTATATAATGAATCGCTTACTTGTGTAATCATGATATCTGTAGCCACTTCATCCAACATAACCGCTCTTTACTAAAACCGAAAAGAATTAAACGGTCCCTTCGGCGTCCACTGTTTCTTTTATCCAATCGTATCCTTTTTCTTCCAGCTCCAGTGCGAGCTCCTTGGTACCCGACCGCACGATCCGGCCGTTGTAGAGCACGTGCACAAAATCCGGCACGATATAATCCAGTAGACGCTGGTAATGCGTGATGACAATAAATGCGTTATCGTTGGACCGCAATTGGTTTACGCCGCCGGCAACGATACGTAGCGCATCGATGTCCAACCCCGAATCGGTCTCATCAAGAATAGCCAGCTTCGGCTCCAGCATAGCCAACTGAAAAATCTCATTACGCTTTTTTTCGCCGCCCGAAAAGCCTTCATTCAGCGAACGGTTGGCCAACTTAGCGTCAAATTTCACCAGCTTCTGTTTTTCCTTTACCCTGCTCAGAAACTCTTTAGCTTCCATTGGGGGCAGCCCTTTGTAGGCCCTTACCTCATTAAGCGCCGTTTTGAGGAAATTGATGTTTGAAACACCCGGTATTTCAACCGGATATTGGAACGCCAGGAAGACACCTTCGCGCGCGCGGTCTTCCGGAGAAAGATCCAGCAGGTCTTTCCCATCCAATAGCACTTCGCCTTCGGTCACCTCGTAGGCCTCCCGACCGGCCAACACATTTCCAAGGGTACTTTTGCCCGAACCGTTTGGGCCCATAATGGCGTGTACCTCTCCGGCTTTCACTTCAAGATCCAGCCCTTTTAATATTTGTTTATCTTCTACTGATGCGTGTAAATTCCTAATACTTAACATGGTTGTTTTACTACTCTCTCGCTTTATGTAATTATCCCACACTTCGATTACCCGACACTTCCTTCCAGGGATATGGCTAATAATTTTTGTGCTTCCACGGCAAATTCCATGGGCAATTGGTTTAAAACTTCTTTCGCGTACCCATTGACGATAAGTCCCACTGCCTTCTCGGGATCAATGCCCCGTTGGGTAAGGTAAAACAGTTGGTCTTCACCGATTTTTGATGTTGTAGCCTCATGTTCCAGTTTGGCGGTTTTATTCCGGCTTTCAATATAGGGAAATGTATGCGCCCCACACTTATCGCCGATGAGCAATGAATCACATTGGGTGAAATTCCGCGAATTTTCAGCTCCGGGACCTATTTTTACCAACCCTCTATAGCTGTTGTGACTTACCCCGGCCGAGATACCTTTGGATACGATTTTGCTCCGGGTATTTTTGCCCAGGTGGATCATCTTGGTGCCAGTGTCGGCCAGTTGCCTGTTTCGTGTCAGCGCTACTGAATAAAACTCACCCACAGAATGATCGCCCTTGAGAATCACTCCCGGATATTTCCACGTGATGGCCGATCCGGTCTCTACCTGTGTCCAAGATATTTTACTGTTATCACCCTTACACATCCCGCGCTTGGTCACGAAATTATATATCCCTCCTTTGCCGTCCTTGTCGCCCGGATACCAGTTTTGGACCGTCGAGTATTTGATTTCGGCGTCTTTGAGTGCAATCAGCTCAACGACCGCAGCATGCAACTGGTTTTCATCCCGCATAGGAGCCGTGCAACCTTCGAGGTAACTGACGTACGCCCCCTCGTCAGCGATAATCAACGTGCGTTCAAACTGGCCCGTGTTTTCGGCATTGATGCGGAAATACGTGGAAAGCTCCATCGGACAGCGCACGCCTTTGGGTATATATACGAAAGAACCGTCGGAAAACACCGCAGAATTAAGCGCAGCATAAATATTGTCTGTTTGCGGCACCACCGAGCCGAGGTATTGTTTGACAAGCTCCGGATGCTCTTGCACGGCTTCGCCGAACGAGCAAAAAATAACCCCCTGTTCTTTTAATTTCTCACGGAAGGTGGTTTTGACCGAAACGCTATCGAACACGGCGTCTACGGCAACAACACCGGCTAACACCTTCTGTTCGTCCAATGGAATACCCAGTTTCTCAAACGTGGACAGCAATTCCGGATCAACTTCATCCATGCTGTTCAGTTTGGGCTTCGCCTTGGGCGCAGCATAATAGGAAATATCCTGAAAATCCACATCGGGATGCTCGAAATTCTGCCAAGCAGGCATTTCCATCTGTAAAAAATGCCGCAACGCCTTCAGCCGCCACTCCAGCAGCCATTCCGGTTCGTTCTTCTTCGCAGAAATCAGCCGAACGGTATCTTCGGAAAGCCCTTTAGGGGCTATATCCATCTCAATATCCGTCGTAAATCCGTATTTATATTCCTCGAGCGCTAGCTCTTTCAGCAATTCATCATCTTTAGTACTCATAACGCACCCTTTCGCAACGTGATTAAAAACCGAGCAGACAGGCAACCCGTCAGACTTTTCGAGTTGCAAAGTTACAAATTTTAACTGGCATTAACCGTGCATATCGCCCTTTCATTTAGCTCAAGGTTGAATGGCACTGTATTTTTACAAATCAGTGATAATGAATACAATTTCCTTATCATGAACGGTTTTAGCTACTTATGGCAATTTGAGAGCAAATTATTTGAAAATAAATTGTAATATTGCCAAATATAATTTGGTGTTATTGTTTTCAAATATGCCCTTTCAACCCGACAAAACTGATTTTAAAATCCTGAAGTTATTACAGGAAAACGGCCGGATTACCAACTTGCAATTGGCGTCAAGCATCGGACTTTCGCCAGCACCCACGCTTGAACGCGTGCGGAAGCTGGAAAATTCCGGCTACATCAAAAGCTACCACGCGTTTGTTGATGAGGAAAAACTCGGGCTGGGCATAAAATCGTTCATCCAAATTTCGCTCGATTTTCACACGCACAATGCCATCCCCGAATTTGTAGCGGCCGTGAAAAACATAAAAGAGGTGACCGAATGCCACCATGTTACTGGCCAATGTGATTTTATCCTGAAAGTCTATGTGAAGGATATTAAGGCTTACGAAGCTGTAATTATGGAAAAAATCAGCAAAATACCCTACGTCAAAACATTCCAGACCATGATGATCATGTCTACCAGCAAAAAAGAACCCATCGTGCCGATGGAATATTAAAAATCATACCTGCCAGTTGATGGCTTCCATTCCCTGCTTGACCAAAAACTCATTGGCTTTGGAAAAATGGCGGCACCCAAAAAAGCCGCTGGACGCGGAGAATGGTGAAGGATGAGCAGCCGTGAGGATATAATGCTTATGGTAATCAATGAGTGCCGCTTTGTTTTTTGCATACCGGCCCCATAGCATGAAAACAATTCCGCTCCGACGAGCCGATAATTCAGCAATGGCTTTATCCGTAAAGGCCTCCCAGCCTTTGCCTTGGTGCGAACCCGCAGTATGTGCCCGCACAGTCAGTGTCGCATTGAGTAACAGTACACCTTGGTTGGCCCAAGCGGTCAAATCGCCGTGTGCCGGAATCTGGAACCCCGGAATATCGTTGCTCAGCTCCAAATACATATTTCGAAGGGAGGGCGGTATCCCGATCCCTTTCGGAACGGAAAACGACAAGCCATGCGCCTGCCCCGCATTGTGGTATGGATCCTGCCCGAGGATCACAACCTTAACGCGATCAAAGGGTGTATGATCAAACGCATTAAAAATAAGGTTACCAGGAGGATATACGGTATGATGACGCTTCTCCTCCTGTAAAAAACGTTTGAGTTCCGCCATGTAGGGCTTTTCAAATTCGGGGGCTAATACCGCCCGCCATCCCGCCTCCAATTGTATACTCATTCAACAAAAATACACATTTTGCAAAATATATATATTGCAGTTGTTAAAGCGCCTAAATAAACGGATATTTGCACTAATATTTAAATTAAGCACATCGTGAATTAAATCATCATCAACATGTCTAATCTTGTTCGAATCATCATATCATCGCTTTTATTAATCGGCACCATAGCCTTATTTTTTTATGGAGAATGGGGGTGGGGAATACTGGGTATCCTCATAACCATCATAGCCTTTGTAACCGTATTTTTTAATGAAAATATGCTGATTGCCCAATTCTATTTGCGCAAAGAGAATATGACAAAGGCTGCTCAATGGCTAAGCCGTATCACAAACTACGAAAAACAGCTCATCCGTGCGCAACATGGCTATTACCACCTGTTATTGGGTCTCATGGAATCACAAAAATCACCCATGCAGTCCGAAAAGTACTTTAAAAAAGCACTTACCTTGGGGTTGCACATGGGGCACAACGTAGCACTCGCCAAGCTAAGCCTTGCAGGCATCGCGATGGCCAAACGGAATAAACGGGAGGCAACCAAGTACTTGCAGGAGGCTAAAAAAGCCGACAAAAACAAGCTGCTGGCCGATCA
Organism: Parapedobacter sp. ISTM3; assembly: GCF_016533505.1. Lineage (NCBI taxonomy): Bacteria > Pseudomonadati > Bacteroidota > Sphingobacteriia > Sphingobacteriales > Sphingobacteriaceae > Parapedobacter > Parapedobacter sp. ISTM3. The sequence goes on from NZ_JAENGN010000007.1 coordinate 52,723, forward strand.
GATAAAAATGATGAAAGACCAAATGGGCATGATGGACCGCCAGCAAATCCGCTACCGGTAACCCCAAAAAAAGGGGTTAGTTAGCTGCGCCTGACGCCTCCGTGAGGTAAGCATCAAGGAACCTTCCTTCTTCCGCACTGTCTTCAAAAACGATTTTTACCACTTGAATGGCCGCCCCCGGGGAAATACCTTCGGCGGTGATCACAAGCTTGGCAGGACTATCGGGCTGCAATAGGTAGTGCAAGTAGTTTTGTTTATCGGTAAAACGCATCAATACACGGCCCAACCCAATCGTCGAAAAATAATATGCATCCCGCCTGTCGTCTACCAGTTGAGTCCCGTAGACGTTAACCTTCAGCTCGCGGGGCATTTTTTTCAAGTTGACAAGCGACAGCTCCACCGTGGCTACGTTGGTAGCGGAGTCAACAACAAACCGCTCTGCTTCGAACCGGATATCGTCAATAACAAGCACGCTGGAATCGCGGGCGGCGGTCCCGCGGGCAGATACAGCCGTCGCTGAAGAGAGTATCAGCATCACCAGCACTAACTTTTGTCTCGTCATCTCAGTCGATCTGCGGATTTGATTAACTTTTCGTCGCGCCGGATACCTCCCAACGCCATCAATAAAAAGATGATACTGATAGGCAGCAGGAAAAAACCAACACCGATATTCCGCGCCGAAAGAAACTGTCTCGCCTCTGTCAGCGCCCCGCTTGCTGCCGTATATAGCCAGACGCCGAATAATAAAATCAGCACAACGGCTAAAACAACCAACTGGATCTGCTGCTTTCGGTTTCTGAACTTAAAAATAATGTACAACGGAAATACACCCAACAGGACGGTGGCAATGGACTGCAAGACAAAAAATTCTTCCCGGATAGCCTGCCCTTCCAACCCGCGATAGACTCCGGTGACCTTTAATGCTTTGCCCAGTCCACCGATATCAGCATACTGAAGATAAGGGAAAAGAAACAAGGCAAAAATTGTAGCCGACGCCAGGAACAACCAAATGGTTTGGATACGTTGGATCATAGAAATTGCTTTTATTGTAGGCAAACTTAGCCAAACTTACCTACAAAAACAAACAATGAAAAGCCGTATATGTTTGTACGCGGCGGATGGCTCCCACTATTTCAAAATTTATTCAAATTTCTATCCTATCTTTGTTTTTACCATGAACCCGGCGTGGTTAAAACAATGAATAGATGAAAGTCCTTGTCATCGAAGACAATCGTGAGCTTGCAAGCAGCATTCTGGGACTAATGGCCCAAGAAGGGTATATTTGCGAATTGGCGGAAGATTACTCAAACGCATGGGAGAAATTACACCTGTTTTCCTACGATTGTATCCTGCTCGACATCATGCTTCCCGACGGGAACGGCCTCGACTTGCTCACACGGATAAAAGATGGAAAAATTCAAAGCGGAATCCTCATCATATCCGCAAAAAATGCGCTGGATGACAAAATCAGCGGGTTGGAATTGGGGGCAGACGACTACCTGACGAAACCTTTCCACCTGTCTGAACTGCATGCCCGGCTACGGGCCATTTACCGGCGCAAGCAGCTTGGCGGGAGCAACAGCATCGCCTTTAACGAGCTGGTTATCAACACCGATTCGTTTGAGGCTCGGGTAAACGGCCTGCTATTGGATATTACTCGCAAGGAGTTTGAACTACTGCTCTACCTGGTCGTCAACAAGAATCGGGTATTGTCTCGACAAGCCATTGCTATCCACCTTTGGGGAGACTACATTGACGGCCTTCCTAATTTTGACTTCGTGTACCAGCACATCAAAAACCTCCGAAAGAAAATCAATCACCTGGGCGGACGGGACTACATTGACACCGTATACGGATTGGGCTACAAATTCAATGCAGACAAGTATGAAGCTGGTTAATAAATTCACCCTGTGGTTTGTGGGCATACTGATTCTTACCACCCCAATCAGTATGGCGATTAGCCATTACAACATCCGCAAAAAAATAGACGAAGCGGAAATCGAACGGCTTACGCAGGTCAATGGTGTAGTCGCCTCCCAACTCCGCCAAGGTATCCCACATGAAAAATACGCGCAGGGAAGACCGATCCATGTGTCAAAAATAGCTGGACCACTCCCTGATGAACACGTCCGGATAACGGAAGAAAACTATTTTAACGAAGATCTACAGCGTGAAGAATGCCAGCTTACCGTTACTTCTTATTACCAAATCGGCGACACTTACTACCGGATTGAGTCGCATGATTACGTCATCAAAGCGAAGCAAATCCTCGCCGGAATGATGAGTGGCGTAATCTGGAAAATGTTGCTAATTGCCTGTTGCGTAGCACTCACCGCGCATATCGTATCTGGCTATATCCTTAAGCCCTTCTACCAAACGCTCAGGGCGATACAATCGTTCAGCTTAAAGCAAAAAGAAAAAATTGGATTCCCGCAGACGAGCACCAAGGAGTTCAAGGAGCTGAACATGCTTTTACAAAAAATGACTGATAAAATCAGTGAGGACTATGCTTCGCTCAAAGAATTCAGCGAAAACGCATCGCACGAACTTCAAACGCCGTTGGCCGTTATCCGCAGTAAACTGGATTTACTGGCCAATACGCCGATACGGGCCGATCAAGCCCAGCTGATAGCCGAAACACAACATTCCGTGGAAAAGCTCTCGCGTATCAACCGGTCACTTTTATTGCTGACCAAACTGGAAAACCACGAATTTGAGCCGTCCGAACATATCCGGCTGTGCACGCTAACAACCGCCACACTCTCAGCCTACCAGGAGCTTATCCAGCTGAAATCGCTTACTGTGCAACGGCGGGTCAATAAAAATGTGCATGTAAAGCTACATCCGACGTTGGCCGAAATCTTGCTCAACAACTTGCTGCACAATGCCATTCGTCACAATGTCCAGGAAGGTCACATCGTAGTAAACCTCACTTCGGAACAACTGGTTGTCCGCAACACAGGTATTGCACCCAAAACACCAACGGAGGAGCTTTTCCAACGATTCAAGAAAAACAACCAGAGCAGTGATGGTATCGGCCTCGGCCTGGCAATCGTCAGGCAAATTTGTGAAATCAGTGGTTTTAATATCGCTTACCATTATGCCGATGGTTGGCATTGCGTATCGGTCTTATTCGATCCCAACAAGGTGCAAGTACGCAAAACCGAAGTATTTGCCGGCGCCTAATCCGATTCTATACATTTTTGTTACGGATAGGCCCGTTATCTTGTCCATTTCTTCAAAATTACTTCAAAATAGCATGCTAAATTTGCGTTATACAAGCAGATACTTTTACATCCTGTCAAATTATGCGATCTATTTCATGCTATTTGCTGTTATTGACATGCCTTTTTATGGGGCACTACCTGCAGGCACAGCAAACGCTTTCCCTCAAACAAGCCATTCAAACGGCAACAGAAAATTACGGACGGATCAAAGCCAAGGCTGCTTATGCGGAGGCCGCAAACGCAGCAGTTTCACAAGCCAAACGGGATTACCTGCCTAACTTTTCGTTGTCTGCCCAGCAGGTATATGGCACGGTCAACGGGCAAAACGGCCCTGCGTACGGGTTCGGTGGGCTGGGCGTGAGCTCATCCGGCTTACCCCTTCCGGACCAGAATTGGAATGCAGCGTTCGGCGCCCTGTATTTAGGCAACATTAACTGGGAAGTTTTTGCGTTCGGCCGTGCTCACGAACGGATGAAGACCGCAGCGGCGGCAGCCACGCGCGAGCAGCGGGACTATCAACAGGAAGTATTTCAGCACCGCGTAAAGGTGGCCGCAGCCTACCTTAACCTCCTGGCTGCGCAACGGCTCACGGAATCCTATCGCAAAAACCTGGCACGGGCGGATACCTTCCGCCAAGTCACCGTCACCCGCGCCCTGAACGGGCTCATTGCCGGCGTAGATTCGTCACAGGCCAATGCGGAAGTTTCGAACGCGCATATTGCATTAGTCAAAGCCCAAGACCTCGAACAGGAACAAGCCACTCAGCTCGCCATATTGATGGGCGTAGCGCCTACTGAATTCAGGCTGGACAGCTTTTTCTTCACCCGCATCCCCAATACGTTGGGCGAATTGTCCAGCGATTCGGTACTTTCAGAGCATCCTGAATTGCAGTGGTACCAAAGCCGCGTGGACTTCAATGACCGGCAGGCACGGTACTTCAAAACGTTTAGTTTTCCGACCGTATCGCTGGTGGGCGTTTTTCAGACGCGCGCCTCGGGGTTTTCCAGCAATTACGCGCAGGACCAGCATGCATATACCCGGAGTTACTGGGACGGCATTAATCCCTCACGCACCAATTACCTCCTGGGGCTGGGCATTACTTGGAACATTACGCAGATCGCGCGCGTTGCCATGCAGATAAAAGCCCAGCAGCTCGTTTCCACAGGCCTACGTGAAGAATATCACCTGGCTAGCCAGCAGCTTTCTGCTCAATTGCAGTTGGCAGACGCTAAGATTGCAAATGCCCTGCGAAATTACCGGGAAGCACCCATACAGGTAAAAGCCGCAGCGGAAGCTTATCAACAGCGAACCGTGCTGTATAACAACGGACTTGCCAACTTGGTCGATGTTACGCAAGCGCTGTATGCGCTGGTTCGCGCTGAAACCGACCGGGATATCGCCTATAACAATGTGTGGCAGGCATTTCTGCTCAAAGCCGCCGCCTCGGGAGATATTGAACTTTTTATGAATGAATTATAGCCGTCTATGAACTTAATCCGCTTTGCACTCCGTAAACCCATCACCATCCTGGTTATTGTAGCCGGCCTGTTTTTCTTCGGCATCAAAGCAATTAGCTCCATCAAGGTGGATATCTTTCCTAAACTTGACCTGCCGGTCATATACCTTTCCCACCCGTTTTCGGGTTATACACCGGATCAAATGGAAGCGATGTTTGGCAAGCAGTATATCAACATTATGCTGTTTGTCAATGGCATCAAGAGTATTGAGACCAAAAACATACAGGGGCTTACGCTGATGAAAATCAGCTTCTATCCCGGCACGGACATGGCTCAGGCGGCCGCCGAGCTCACCGGTTTCGCCAATCGCATTCAAGCCATCTTCCCGGCAGGCTCGAACCCGCCGTTCATCATCCGGTTTGATGCTTCCACACTCCCCGTGGGCCAGTTAGTGTTGAGCAGCGATATACGCAACAATAATGAACTGGCGAACCTGGCCAACACCTATGTGCGGGCTTCATTCACCCGTATCCCCGGCCTTGTAGCGCCGCCGCCTTTTGGCGGCAATGTGCGCACGGTGGTCATCAAAGTGGATCCCGAACGGCTCCGCTCGCATAATCTTTCACCGGACCAATTGGTTGCCGCGCTACGCTTCAACAATCAAACTTCCCCTTCGGGCAACGTACGTGTTGGAGATAAAAACTACATCACCCCGACAAACACACTCATAAAGGGGATCCGAGATTTCGAAAACATTCCCCTGTTTAAGGGCGGCGTATCTAATCTGTACCTACGCGATGTCGCCTCGGTGGAAGACGGTGCAGACATTGCCGCCGGGTATGCCTTGGTCAATGGCCGCCGTTCGGTATACCTCAATGTCTCGAAAAACGCTGATGCTTCTACCTGGGAAGTGGTACAAAACCTAAAAAGATCACTGCCCGTCATTCAAAGCCAACTTCCCGAGGATGTACAATTGCGTTATGAGTTTGACCAATCCACATATGTCATCAACTCGGTAAAAAGCTTGCTCACCGAAGGCGCTATCGGTGCCATCCTGACGGGGTTAATGGTCATCCTGTTCTTGGGTGACTTGCGGGGTGCACTCATTGTGATACTTACGATTCCTACATCGATCATTTCCGGCGTGCTGTTCCTGAGTCTTTTTGGACAAACGATTAACATCATGACGCTCAGCGGACTTGCCTTGGCGATTGGTATTCTCGTGGATGAAAGTACCGTGACCATCGAAAACATTCATCAACACCTTGACATGGGTAAGCCCAAGGCATTAGCCATCTGGGATGCATGTAAAGAAATTGCTTTCCCCAAATTGCTCATCCTACTTTGTATATTGGCCGTATTTGCTCCAGCGTTTACAATGGGAGGTATACCGGGATCGCTATTCCTGCCACTGGCACTGGCCATCGGCTTCAGTATGATCATTTCTTACTTTCTGGCACAGACGTTTGTGCCCGTGATGGCCAACTGGATGATGAAGGTCAAGCATCGCAGGAACGAACGCGGACAAGCGATGAGCGACGCGGAAGAATTCGCCGCTTCGGGCCTGGATGCCGAAAGCGAAACGGATACGTGGAGCCAAAAGAAAGTGCTGGTAGAACGCGAAGACAGCAACCGGGACGGCAAAGTAAGCTTCTTTGAACGGATGCGCATGCGATACCTCCGCTTCATCGAGCGGATGATGCCCTATCGCAAACCGATAGTGGCCACTTACCTCGTGGTGGTATGCGGTGTTGCGGCAGTGCTCATGATGAACATCGGCAGGGATGTCCTGCCTAAGGTAAACGGCCGCCAGTTTCAGGTACGTTTACGCGCGGCGGAAGGCACCCGAATCGAGTACACGGAAAAAATTACGCTGGATGCGCTGGCAGCTATCAAAGACATTGTAGGTGCGGAAAACATCGCCATTACTTCTGCCTACGTTGGCAACCACCCGTCGCTGTTTTCCATCAGTCCGATTTTCCTTTGGATGGCCCAGCCGCATGAAGCGGTTGTCCAAGTGTCATTAGCCGAACACTACCACACCGATTTGGATGGGCTGAAGGAACGTATCCGTCAACGGTTAAGGACCGAACTGCCTGACGTAAAGCTTTCTTTTGAACCGATCGAACTTACCGAGAAAATACTCAGCCAGGGATCGCCGACCCCCATCGAAGTGCGGCTATCCGGACGGGACAAGGCACTGAGCCAGCAATATGCCCAACATGTCATCGACAAGCTCTCCGCCGTACCCTATTTGAGGGATGTACAGCTGGGCCAGTCCGTCAATTATCCAGCTATTAACATTGAGGTCGATCGTGTCCGAGCGGCTCAGTTGGGATTGGACATGACCGATATAAGCCGCTCACTTATCGCGGCGACATCGTCTTCCCGGTTTACCGAAAAAAACACGTGGGTAGACGCCGAAGCGGGCCTGAGTTATAGCGTGCAGGTGCAAGTACCCGAAAGCGAAATGGCCAGCATCAATGACATCGCGGAGATACCGCTGCTTAGCAACAGCGCGCGCCCCGTGCTCGGCGATGTGGCAACGATCACGACCGGCACCACCAACGGCGAAAACGACAACCTGGGGGCGTTGCCGATGCTGTCCGTGACGGCCAACCTCAGCGATGTGGATCTAAATACGGCGGCAAAAGACGTGAAGGCGGCAATTGCCTCGCTGGGCGAGCTGCCCCGAGGGCTTAGCATCGAACTGATTGGATTGAGCCAAACCCTGGATGACACGATGAGCAGCCTAGAAAACGGGCTCATGGTGGCCATCGTCGTAATTTTCCTGATGTTGGCTGCTAACTTCCAATCGTTTAAAGTTTCGGGCATCGTACTGGCTACCGTGCCGGCCGTGATTGTAGGTTCATTGCTGCTGCTAATGGCTACCGGCTCCACGTTGAACCTCCAATCGTATATGGGAATGATTATGTCCGTGGGTGTATCCATATCCAATGCGGTGCTGCTGATTACCAACGCCGAGCAGCTCCGCAAGCATAATGGGGATGCCCTATTGGCTGCGCGGGAGGCTGCGGCTTTACGAATGCGCCCTATTTTGATGACAGCCTTGGCAATGATTGTCGGCATGATCCCCATGGCCATTGGTCATGGGGAGGGCGGCGACCAATCTTCACCATTAGGCCGGGCAGTAATTGGCGGGTTGGCGGCCTCTACGGTTGCTGCACTTTTTATCCTACCACTTGTATTTGGCTGGGGCCAAGCGAAAGCCTCTACGCAAAGCGTATCTTTGGATCCAGAAGATGAAGAAAGCATACATTATATCCAATCGAAAACATGATGACTAGAACGATTCTGATGATAGCACTGCTTGCAAGTACTACTGCTTGGCACGCGTGCAGCCCTTCAAATGCAGAAAACGAATCCGGTGGTTCCGCGGCAATTGAAGCCGCAGCGCCAGCCATTGCCGCATTCGAACTGAAGCCTGACCGGTTATCATCAACGCTCAAGATACCGGGCGAGCTGGTCGCCTACCAACAGGTAGACCTGTATGCCAAAGTCAGCAGCTTCATAAAAACGCTGCATGCCGATGTCGGCAGCGAAGTACGCGCCGGGCAGTTGCTGGCCACGTTGGAGGCCCCCGAACTTAATTCACAGCTGCTGGGCGCTGCATCTCGGCTTAAATCACAAGAGGCCACCTACCTGGCCAGCAAAGCCACGTATGAGCGCCTGCTACAGACCAGCAAAACGCCGGGCACGGTGTCGCAGAACGATCTGGACCTCGCCTTGGCGCGTCAAAACGCGGATCTCGCCCAGCTGGAAGCTGCCAAGGCCGCTCATGCCGAGGTGACCGATATGCGCAATTACCTGGAAATACGTGCTCCGTTCAGCGGCGTGATAACTGCGCGCAATGTCAGTCCCGGAGCTTATGTGGGACCTACCGGCCGCGGTTCGGAAGCACCCATTTTTACCCTGCAAGATCATCAGCGGCTCCGGCTGGTCGTCAGCATACCTGAAGCGTACACCGGCTATCTACAAAAAAACGGCGAGGTGACCTTCACGGTCAAGTCGCTCCCCAACCAGCCATTCGAGGCCCATGTGAACCGGCTGGCAGGCGCGCTCGACACCCGGCTGCGATCGCAACGTATCGAGATGGATGTGAATAATGCCGAAAAACGATTGCTGCCCGGAATGGTAGCTGAAGTAAACATCCCACTTAATGGACTTGCCAACGGTTTCGCGATCCCATCGTCAGCCGTGTTAAATAGTACACAGGGTGTATATGTCATCAAAGTGGAAGACAACAAGGCCAGCTGGGTGCCGATTACGACGGGGAATATAACACCGGACAAAACCGAGGTATTCGGCGATATTAAGGAAGGCGATAGGCTCGTCCTACGGGCGAACGAGGAAATCAGAAACAACTCAGCCGTGTCCATCACACTGTCCGCGCCCTAATCCCAACGCCTGTATCAGGCGGTCGCGCGAAGGCACATTCCTTGCCTTCGGCGTTTAGGATATTTGTTTTCTAAAACAAATACGCCTAAACGCTGTATATTACTTTGTCCAGCATACCTTCAAAACAAACACATACGCAAGCCAGCTATCGGAAGATAATGATCGAACTAATTAGAAGGCTATGAAAAAACGTGTTTGCCCGCGGATGCTTTGGGGCATCAGTTGCTGTTTATTGTTCTTTATCGGCAATTTGAAAGGCTATGCCGCATCCTGCTTGATTTTTGGCCAAGAAACCATTCACCAGGACACGATAAAAAAAGACGTCGCCCGACAGGACACCGCACAACGGGATACCGCAGCACCCGACACGGCACAACGCGTGGTAAAGGGCAAAGTCACGGACGACAAGGAGATTCCGCTCGCTGGTGTAACCATCGGGATCAAGGGGTCAGAAATAGGGACCCAGTCTGATGAGCAGGGAGGATTCGAGATTCGTTCGCCGACCGACTCGGCGGCCATCCTTACCTTTTCGATGCTCGGTTTCGAGCCGTTCGAAATGCCTCTCAGCGTCGCCGACGGACAGACTGTCGTGCTCATTCCTTCCGAAGCTGAAACGCTGGAGGAAGTGGTCGTGATCGGATACGGCACCGTGCAGCGGGAAAACCTCACGGGTGCGGTCAGCTCACTTGAGGGCCAAGCGTTCCAAAATAACGCTATCACCAACACCGAAGAGGGCATCGCCGGCAAAATCGCAGGCGTACGGGTGAGCCAAAGTACAGGCGGACCGGGGAAGGCAGCAAACATCAAGATACGGGGCATCAATTCCATCACAGCTTCCAGCAACCCCCTATACGTGATTGACGGAATCCAGCAGGATCATATGCGTAATGTAAATCCGCGGGATATCGCATCGATAGAGGTGCTGAAAGATGCGGCTTCAGCAGCGATATATGGTGCACGAGGCGGCAACGGCGTTATCGTTATCACGACCAGAGAGGGCGCCGCAGGCAAGACGAGCGTGGAGTTCAACAGTTATGCCGGCTACCAACAGGTAGACCGGTTTCTGCCCATGATGAACACGCAGGAGTATACCGCGTATATCCGTTACCTACGGGATTCACGGTTCCAGCAGGCCGGCGGCGATCTTTCACTCCCAATTACCAGCCGGCCGGCAGAATTTCAATACCCCGAGAGCTACCTCAACCCCGCATCCTTACCTGACAATAATTGGCAAGATATCGTGTATCATCATGCTCCGATGCAAAACTACGCGTTGACGGTGTCCGGGGGTGGCGAGGTAGGCACCTTTCTGCTCTCGGGGTCATACCTCCGACAGGATGGGGTGATGCGGCATACCGGATTCGAACGCTATAATTTACGGGCAAACACAAGCTTCGATATCGGCGAAAAGATCCGGCTCGGAGCGAACGTGGCCACATCTTTCAATATCATGAATGACCCCGAAACGGATGGCAAGGAGAGCAATGCCCATTATGCCTTAGCTATGCCTCCGGTGGTCGGTATCGACGAAAACACGGTTGCAACCGGCTTTTCGCCGGCGCAGACCTACGTCAATCCCCTGGCACGTCTGCGCGAAATGACCGCTCGCTCCAAAGCCAATGAGATACAACTCAACAGTTTTGCGGAGTACGAGCCCATCGAAACGCTGACCTTGCGCACCCAACTGGGCTACATCTTTACGCATGCCGCCTATAACGAATTTATTCCAGCGAATGTCAACCCTGGCGCACAGGCCGTCGGTTACGGATCGAGCACAGACAACGGCACCTTCAGCATACAGAATACCGCGACTTACCGCCCTTATCTTGGGGATGATCACATGCTGGAAATCCTGGGCGGCCAGCAGTATGAATTTATACGGCAGGATATCCTGGCGGCTTCGGCTGACGGCTATCCCAACGACCTGCTACCGACATTGAACAATGCCAACAATCCGCTGCTTGCCAGCACTACTATCGGCGAAAGCGCTACAGCTTCGTTCTTCGGACGGATACAATATCAATGGCTGGATAGGTATTTGCTCTCGGCCAGCGCCCGCTACGACGGGTCTTCCCGGTTCGGTGCAAACAACAAGTGGGGCCTTTTCCCAGCGGTATCCGCCGGATGGAAGATCAATAGCGAGCCGTTCTTGAGCGACGTAGCATGGCTTTCACTTTTGAAAATACGGGGGTCAATCGGTAAGGCCGGCAACGACCGCATCGGCAACTACGAACACATTTCGCTCCTCGGGCTTCAGGACTACAACCTCAACGGCAAACGCGTGATCGGTTTGGTGCCGAGCAACATTGCCAACGAAAACCTGAGCTGGGAAACAACCCTGTCGCGTGATATCGGCCTGGATTTCTGGCTGCTGGATAACCGTATACAGCTAACTGCCGACGCCTACTTTAATAAGACGTCCGATCTCCTGCTCAATGTGCCGACCAGCCGCATAAGCGGTTTTTCCTTCATGCGGAGTAATATCGGAGAGGTGACAAACAAAGGCATCGAGCTACAACTCACAACCGAAAACATAAAGGGCGAGACGTTCTCTTGGACAACTTCGCTCAACTTCTCCAAAAACAACAACCGTGTCCGCTCCCTTGCTCCGGGAATCGATGAGCTTATCCAGCTGAGCACGCTTAACGACTTCAATGCTTATGCGACAATCGTGGGCCAGCCTATTGGCAGCTTCTTTATGTACCAAACCGATGGGGTGCTCCTGCCGGAACATTTTGACGCCGATGGCAATGCATTGGTACCCATCGTCAATGGGCAGCTGGAGGGCAATATCCGCATCGTAGACCGCAATGGTGACGGCGTAATCAATGAGCAGGATCACACGATCGTGGGTAATGCGCAGCCGGATTTCCTTTGGGGGGTGTCAAGCCGAATGAGCTATAAGGGCTTTGACTTCAGCTTTGACATCCAGGGCCAGCAGGGAGGCGATCTTTTCTACCAGGGGCGACGGGGCTTCAACAACGGATTGGGCGAGGGCACCAACCAATACCGTGATTGGCTGCATGCCTACAAGCCTGCCAGATTTGCGGGCAATATCCCGTCAGGGATAGACATGAGCTGGGACGGTGTGACACCCAGCGTTGTGGGCGTAAACCCGGCGTATAACGACACGTGGGTCTACGATGCGACGTTTGTGCGGATACGCAATATCACATTGGGTTACAACTTCGCCAGTTCGCTGCTCAAGAAGTGGGATATCAGTGCGATACGCCTGTACATCATGGCCGATAACCTGCACACGTTTACCCGATATCCGGGCTCCAACCCCGAAGCCAATAATGCCGGGGGTGGCGGCACATCGGAAAACACCCAACCGGGTACCGACTATGGTGGATACCCGATATCCAAACGCTTTACCATGGGAGTTAATGTTTCTTTTTAAACCGCCAACGCTTAGACAGTCATGAAAACGATACGAATTGTACTATTTGCCTTTACGCTACAAGTAGTCTGGGGGTGTAACAAAGACCTGGAACTGACTCCGGAATCGGATTATAACGCGGCGGACTTTTACCGATCGGTCAATGATTTCCGCCAGGCGCTGTTCGGTGCTTATGGCGGTCTGCGCAGTGTACACGGCTTTGATTATCCGATGCTGGTGGAAAGTCTCAGTGACAATGTCAATACGCAACAGAACACCGCGAATCTCCCCGCAGCGCGGTTTGGCTTTACCGCTGGCGATGATTTGGTGTTGGGTGTATGGGGAGCCTACTGGTCGGTCATCAACCGGACCAATAACATCTTGGACCAGATCGACGAAGGGGAGTTCCCCGACGAAAATGTACGCACCATCATGCGTGGTGAGACGCGTTTCATCCGGGGCTTCTGCTACTTCCAACTCGGCTGGCTATTTGGTGGTGTACCCTTAATCGACCGTGTGATGACAGCCGAGGAGGTAACCGCGATAGCCCGTAGCTCACAGGAGGAGACCTTTGCCTTTGCCGCAGCGGATCTGGAAGCAGCCGGAGAAGTGCTTCCCGAAAGTCAGGGCGGCGATAACCTGGGGCGTGCAACACGTTACGCAGCCAAAGGCATCCTTGCACGCCTGCATCTTTACATGGGCAATCACGAGGCTGCCCGCCCGCTCCTGGAGGAAATACTGGCCTATGAAGGCTTAAGCCCTTACCCCGAGTTCGTCGATTGTTTCCTAAACACCCGGGACAACGGCTCGGAGCATGTCTTCCAAATCCAATATACCGCCGGATTGGTAAACCAAGGCAACCCGCTGGTATACTCTCTGGTACCTGAAAACCTACGGTCAGCGCAATTCCCGCAAGGTGGACGCTCAACCTGGGTGGCGGTATCGGACGACCTGTACGAAGCATATGATACCACCGATGTCCGCCGTGACGTTACTATCCAAAAGGGCTATACAACGGTCAACAATGTCGTAGACAGTATGACGCAGCTCTTTGTCAAATTTTCACATGGCACCGTGCCCATCAATAACATCGATAACGACGTCAACTTCCCCATCCTGCGGATAACCGACGTGCAGCTCATGTATGCCGAAGTATTGAACGAAATGGGATACGAGCCCGATGGCGAAGCTTTCGTCCTGCTCAATACCGTACGCAGCCGCGCCGGTTTGGACAGTTTGACAAGCGCTGACCTCCCAGATCAGCAGGTATTCCGCGATTCGCTATTCAAGGAACGCCGGCTGGAATTTGCCTGTGAAGCGCTGCGGTGGTTTGATATTGTGCGGCAAGGACCCGAACGGGCAACCGCCATCATGAATGCGTATCTGGCCCGCCCCGAAGAAGGGGGCGGCTCGCTGGTATTCGATCCCAAATACTTACTGATGCCTATTCCCGAAAGTGAGTTGCGCACCAACCCGTCATTAACACAAAACCCCGGCTATTGAGACCGGGGTTTTGCAAGGGTTTGCCTATTGGAATTTTTTCGCGTTTATTTTCCGTTCATTCTCCGTAAGGTATATCTTACGGAGCCGGATATTCTGCGGCGTCACCTCAATATACTCATCCGCCTGGATGTATTCCATCGATTCCTCAAGCGAAAACTTGATTGCCGGGGCGATGCGCACATTGTCATCACTGCCCGAAGCACGCATGTTGGTCAGCTGTTTGCCCTTTACAAGGTTGACGACCAAATCATTATCCCGGATATGCTCACCCACTATCTGCCCTTCATACACTTCTACACCGGGTTCAACAAAGAAGCGGCCGCGGTCTTGCAGTTTGTCGATGGAATAGGCTGTGGTCTGTCCTTTTTCCATGGATACCAATACCCCTGCCAAACGGCCAGGGATGGGGCCTTTCCAAGGTTCGTAAGCCTTGAAACGGTGTGCCATCACGGCTTCACCGGCCGTAGCGGTGAGCACATTGTTGCGCAGGCCGATGATACCACGTGAGGGGATGTCAAACTCAAGGTGCTGCATATCGCCCTTGGTTTCCATCACCAGAAGTTCACCCTTACGCTGCGTCACCAGTTCGATCACTTTGCCAGACACTTCTGCGGGTACGTCTACCACCAGCGTTTCAATCGGCTCGCACTTCACGCCGTCAATCTCTTTGATGATGACCTGAGGTTGGCCAACCTGCAACTCGTATCCCTCGCGGCGCATGGTCTCAATTAGTACCGACAGGTGCAGGATACCCCGCCCATAGACCAGGTACGAATCAGGAGATTCGGTAGGCACGACCTTAAGAGCGAGGTTTTTCTCCATTTCTTTATACAACCGTTCCTGGAGGTGGCGTGAAGTCACGAACTTTCCCTCTTTGCCGAAGAATGGCGAGTTGTTGATGGTGAACAGCATGTTCATCGTAGGCTCATCGATTTTGATGACCGCCAATTGCTCGGGATTTTCAAAATCGGCAATGGTATCCCCGATGTCAAACCCTTCGATACCCACTACGGCGCAAATATCACCGGCTTTGACTTCCTGTACCTTTACCCGGCCGAGGCCTTCGAACGTATGCAGTTCCTTCACGCGGGATTTAACGATTTTGCCATCGCGCTTTACCAACGATACCGGTTGGTTTTCCTTGATGGTGCCACGGGCAACACGGCCGATGGCAATACGGCCCACAAAAGAAGAATAATCCAGCGAAGTAACTTGCATCTGCAAGGTCCCGTCTACATAAGGCGCAGCCGGGATGTGCTGGAGAATGGCTTCGAGTAAATCCGTGAAATCTTCCTTCGGTGCTTTCCAGTCTGTAGACATCCACCCTTGCTTGGAGGAGCCATATAGCACCGGAAAATCCAATTGTTCTTCCGTAGCATCGAGGCTGAAAAACAAATCAAAGACAGCCTCATAGACCTCATCAGGGCGGCAGTTTTCCTTGTCGACCTTGTTGACCACCACGATGGGCTTTAACCCCAGGCCCAACGCCTTCTGCGTCACAAATCGGGTTTGCGGCATTGGCCCTTCAAAAGCGTCTACCAGGAGGATGACGCCATCAGCCATTTTCAGCACCCGCTCCACTTCACCGCCAAAGTCGGCGTGGCCCGGCGTGTCAATGATGTTTATCTTGACGTCCTTATACCGCACGGAGACGTTTTTAGAGACGATGGTAATGCCCCGCTCGCGTTCGAGGTCGTTGTTGTCCAGTATCAGTTCACCGGTTTGTTCGTTGTCACGAAAGAGATTGGTGAAGTGGAGGATTTTGTCTACCAAGGTGGTCTTGCCGTGGTCTACGTGGGCGATAATCGCTATGTTTCTGATTTTTTGCATTCCAGCAACCTATTTGTCAATTTTTAAGGGCGCAAAGGTAAGGAAAATCCATGAGAATCAGGAGATTTTTTTATCTAACCGATGGTTTTCAAACATTTCGATGGCGGTCTTAAGGAGCCCCATCTCACCAATACCCAATACTAAAAGTCCGATAGAAACTTCAGCCAACGCTTCGTTGGCTGTCAAAAAAAGGCCAACGCCTCCAAAAACCATGAAGGTAAAGGCCGAAAAAAACAGGAGACCCAACGCGATTTTGCCCTTTTTGGGGCTTTCCCAAATTCGTCTCGAAAGTTTGTTCTGTGTCTTATTGGTATCTTGCAGCGCCGAAAAGCTAATGGCCACCCCCATAAAAAGCAGGATGTTGTTTATATCTTGAAACAGCAAAACCCTATCGCGAAAGGCAAAAATATCATAATACAATTTCCCGATGTAGAACAGGGCAAGCAACATCAGCGGGTATTGCAAGTAACTGATGTAGTGGAACGTATCTTTTATTGATGGTTTTTTCATTCGTTGCAGGAGCTACTGCTTTCGTTACAGCCGAAACTAAGCATACCGTACGATCACTTAATGACCCCCAAATCCTTACCTACCTTCGTAAACGCTGCGATGGCTTTGTCAAGATGCTGCTGATCGTGCGCCGCCGAGAGCTGTACGCGGATGCGGGCTTTGCCCTTGGGCACCACCGGATAATAAAAGCCAATAACATAAATCCCTTCGTCCAGCATCCTGGCGGCAAACTCCTGAGCCAATGGGGCGTCATAGAGCATGACGGGCACAATGGGGTGCTCTCCTGGTTTGATATCAAACCCCGCCGCTGTCATCTTCTCGCGAAAATATTTCGTGTTGTACTCCAGCTTGTCACGCAATTCGGTGGTTTCACTCAACATATCCAATACCGCGATGGACGCCCCTGCGATGGCGGGGGCAAGCGTATTGGAAAACAAATAAGGGCGTGACCGCTGCCGAAGCATGTCGATGATTTCCTTACGGCCGGAGGTGAAACCTCCCGATGCACCGCCCAATGCCTTGCCCAAGGTCCCGGTGATGATATCTACCCGGTCCATCACGCCATGCAATTCATGCGTACCACGGCCCGTCTTGCCGATAAACCCCGTGCAGTGTGACTCATCGATCATGACCAGTGCTTCATACTGATCGGCCAAATCACAGATTTTGTCCAGCGGTGCGACGCTTCCATCCATAGAAAAAGCCCCATCCGTCACGATGATCCGATGCCGGGCGCCCTGCGCGGCTTTGAGCTGTTCTTCTAAATCGGTCAGATCACAATTTTTATAGCGAAACCGCTGCGCCTTGCAGAGGCGTACGCCATCAATGATAGATGCATGGTTCAGCTCATCCGAAATGATGGCGTCCTCGGCACCGAATAAGGGTTCGAACACACCGCCGTTGGCGTCGAAAGCCGCCGCATAGAGGATCGTGTCTTCTGTGCCAAGAAACGCTGAAATCTTGGCTTCCAACGCTTTGTGAATATCCTGGGTGCCGCAGATGAAGCGTACGGATGACATCCCGTAACCATGCGTATCAATAGCCTGTTTGGCTGCCGCGATGACTTTGGGGTGCGAAGAAAGCCCTAAATAGTTGTTTGCACAAAAGTTGACCACTTCAGCACCGCTTTGGACTTTGATAGCTGCTCCTTGGGGACCGACGATAATGCGTTCGGTTTTGTACAATCCTGCGTCTTTGATAGCCTGCAATTCTTGTTGCAGTACGGGTTGGAGGGTTTTATACATGACTGCTGGGTTTTGGTGGCAAAAATAGGCTTTTTTAGGATAAGACGGCGGCAAATCTTATTGTATTTGGAATATCTTTCCATCGAAAGCCAAACACCCCAAGGGTGGGCCACCTAAGCGTTAGGCGGCGGATTCGAATTGTTTCTTTAAGGAACACCATTAAATGGTTACCTTTGTGCCATGGCGCGTGAAATCTATGAAACCAAACGGAAAGCACTAAAAATCAACCTTAATGAAGAAATCTACGGCACATTCGCGGAGATAGGTGCGGGACAGGAAGTCGCCCGGAATTTTTTCAATGCTGGTGCAGCTTCCGGAACCATTGCAAAAACGATGTCTGCCTACGATATGGCGTTTAGCGATGCCATCTACGGCACCGAAGAGTCTGGGCGGTATGTCAGCAGGTCACGGCTGCGGAGAATGCTCGAACACGAGTATAGGCTGCTCACCGAGCGGCTTACTGGCGAAAAATACCAAAACAAACGGCTTTTCGCCTTCGCGAATACGGTGACGGCGCTCAACTTCAGCAAAACCAACGACCCGCACGGTTGGCTTGGCATTCGATTCCAGCACGAGGCCGGTGGAGAGCCCAACGAAATTATCTTCCATGTCCGGCTGTTGGACAGTGATAACCTCCTGCAGCAAAAAGTACTGGGCATCCTTGGTGTGAACCTTGTTTTTGCGGCTTATTATTATAGGCAAGACGTACAAACGATGATCGAATCCTTGGTAGACAACCTCTCACAGGGATCGATAGAAATCGACCTGGTAAAAATCAGTGGCCCAGCCTTCAGGGATGTGAATGAGCGGCTGATTAACCTTTATCTCATTGCCAAAGGGTACTCCAAAGCCGCCATTTTCAACCCGCAAGGTTCGGCCTACCAAAGCAAGGATCTCCTGTATAAAAAGGACATCATGATCCTGCGTACCAAATATCGGCAGAAGTCCAATCCCAATTTTGATTTGTTTAACCTGGCCGTAGACCAGTTTAAGCGCAACCTTGGTATCAAAGACGATAACCTGGTGGTCATGATTGAGGTGCTCATGACCAACGTCCTTGATCAGACACCGCAGTTTACCAACGAAGACCTGCAGTATTTCGCCGAACGTGCGGAATACCTTTGTAGCACCGGCAACCATATTTTGGTTTCCAACTTCACCCGAAATCATTACTTAGCTGAGTACCTGGCCCAATTCAAGCCACGCAATGTTGGCATTTCAACGAATATCTCCAATCTACGGAATATTTTCAACTCCAAGCAGTATACCAAAGGTAATTATACCGATGAGCTGCTGGCTTATGTAAGCGGGCTGTTTAGCAAGAATGTGAAGTTATATGCATACCCGTATCTCAATAAACAACACAATCAGATTGTGACGACGGCGAACATGCCGGTATCGGACGAGGCACGGCCGCTCTTTGAGTTTCTTGTGAAGAACAACTACATCATTGACATCGAAAATTACGATGAGCGCTATGTAAAAACGGTGTAAATGGCGGCTGGTAAGTGGCCAGTGACGGCCTGTGGGCCTGGCAAAAAATACGGAATGAAAACAGAAAATGTCATACTGGTTGATGAATACGACCATGAGTTGGGTGTGATGGAGAAGTTGCAGGCCCACCAGCAGGGAATGTTGCACCGCGCTATCAGCGTTTTCGTATTTGATAAGGAAGGCCGGTTGCTCCTCCAGCAGCGGGCTGCCCACAAATACCATAGCGCCAACCTGTGGACCAACACCTGCTGCAGCCACCCTAATCCCGGCGAGGCAGCATCCGCGGCGGCACATAGACGACTGCACGAAGAGATGGGCCTCAAAACTCCCTTGACGTTTGCCTTTACCTTTGTATACCGCGCCGCTTTTGACAACGGCTTGGTCGAGCATGAGTTTGATCATGTATTCATCGGACAGGCTGCTGGCCTGCACCCCACACCAAACCCCGATGAAGTAGCCACCTACCGCTGGGCAAGCGCCGCTGAGATCGAGCACGAACTGCACACGCACCCGGAGGTTTATACCGAATGGTTTAAACTGATTTACAAACGGGTGTTCGAACTAGCTAAACAAATTTAGTGTAGCCGCTTCACCAACTGCTCCTCCACAGCTTTGAAGACTTGCTGTGGCTTTTGGTTGCGCCAGCTCATGTCATTAAGTACACCGCCGAAATTAATAAAGTAATCGATGTTGTTGGATTTGAATTCGTCTACCACGTGGTCGCGGAAATTGATTCCCGCTATCCAGCCATCTTCGATATCCTGAAACCACTCCTCATAATAGCAATCGTCAGACGAATGGAAGTTCAATACATTTTCTCCGATCATGATGAATTTGCTGATACCTGCATCAATCATGATGTCAATCACCTCGCGCTTGAGCAACATGATATCATTGTAGATGGCATCGTTCCATTCGCCAATCAGCTCAATGATCGTGTAACCCCGCTGATAATCAGAAAATAAAATCTTGAGATACAACGTGCTGGAACCGAAGCTATCCCATTGGGGATGCAATAAAAAGTTATAGATCTGCTTGTCAAATTCAAACTCGCTGTATTCTGTACCGTAAAAAGGGGATAATTCATCTTCAGCAGCGACGTAATCATCTCTCCAGCGGTAATAAGGCTCAATCTCGTGCATCGCTTTTCCGTATTATATTTTTACAAACTTAGCTAAATTGCTGTTTAAATGCAATTTGTGAAACGGTATTCAGTCACGATTATTCGCGGCACAACCGATCAAATTGCGCCGGGGAATGACACATAGGCTGTCGATGGAAAATCGGGCGATTCAAACGGCGCAGCGTGTGTATAATTCATGCAATTTTTATGCGATAGCCACCAAAAATGCAGAAAACTATTTAATTTAGCGCAGGTTATCAATGATATGCGCAAGGAGACAAGAAGAAACCTGTTTATAGCAGCCACATATGGCGCTGCCTTATTTCTTGGTATATTGCTCGGGCAGAACTACGCGGACGAAAATTCGCGCACGGGCGGGGCTAGCCTATTGCCGTTAGGTATTTCTGAAAAAACGGGTAAGGTGCAACGCATCATTGATCTCATTGCCAGCAATTACGTAGACAGTGTAGATATCGACCAGTTGCAGCACCTGGCCATCGATGAAATTGTGAGCCAACTGGATCCGCATTCCGAATACTTGCGGCCCAATCAGGCGCTTAAGCAACATGAAACCCTCGAAGGCACTTTTGAAGGTATCGGCATCGAATATTACATCCTCAATGATACGCTGATGACCGTTGGGCTGATTAACGGTGGGCCCGCACAACGGGCCGGTATACGGGTGGGCGATAAACTTATCGCCATCAACGGAGATACCGTGGCCGGCGTGCGCATCACGGATAAAGCCATTGAAGGAAAGATCCGTGGGCGCAAAGGCACAGCCATTGAAATCAGCATCAACCGCAATGGGAAGGATTTGCCGCTGCCCATTAAAGTAATGCGTGACCGCGTGGAAGTGAGCAGTATTGATGCCGCGTATATCATTGACAGCGCTACAGCATACATCAAAATCAGGCGTTTCGGGGCCAGAACAGCTGACGACTTCAAGCAGGCGCTCCAAAACCTGAAGAAGCAGGGCGCACAGCGGCTGATATTGGATCTAAGGGAAAACGGCGGCGGGTATTTCAACGCAGCTACGGCGCTGGCCAGCCAATTTTTCGAAGACAAGCGGCTGATTGTATATACAGAAGGGGCACATGAGCCCCGGGTGGATTACTATTCCAGCGCCAATGGCATTTTCGGCGAGGGCGATCTGGTGGTGCTTATTGACGAGCAATCGGCTTCGGCCAGTGAGATCGTAGCCGGTGCCATACAAGATCTGGAGCGGGGCATTATCGTTGGGCGCCGATCATTCGGCAAAGCCCTCGTTCAGGAGCAGTTTGGCTTTGGCGATGGCTCAGCGCTCAACCTTACCGTGGCCCGATATTATACCCCGCTGGGCCGATCCATCCAGCGTTCGTACACCGTACATACCGGCAAGGATGTGCAGGTTACAAATTTGCCGGCCCAGGGAAAAAGTGAGGTAGATACCATCATCTATAAAACCGAATCCGGCAAGCTGGTGTACGGTGGCGGAGGCATTTCTCCCGATATATGGGTGCCTATTGATAGCAGCGGTATCAGTGCGCTATACCGCAAAATACGGCGGGCCAACCTCATTGAGACTTACGTTTACGGAAGACTTACCAAGTCCTTGCCTGCCTACGCGGTGGAAAACTACTTAAAAGGCTACTTCCTGCCCGACAAGGAATACCAAAATTTCCTGCAACACATACGCGAAAAAGGCATTGAATACACGCCGAATGAAGCAAACGCCGTGAAGCCTCTGATCCGTACCGATATCGAAGCGTTATTGGGCCGTTATTACTTTGGCAGCGAAGCCTTTTTCCGCGTGCGAAACCGTTCGGATAATGTGCTCGCTCAAGCCTTGTTAACTTTGCAAACAGAGTAGTAACCTCAATAAGCTTATTTCACGACTTGCCCATCCAGCAGCTCAACAATCCGGTTGCCGTATTCGGCATTTTTCTCCGAATGTGTCACCTGAACAATGGTAACTCCGTCTTCTTCATTGAGTTGCTTGAACAGATTCATGATGTCTTCCCCTTGTTTGGAGTTGAGGTTACCTGTGGGCTCATCTGCGAGCAACAACTTCGGTGTAGTAGCCAGCGCGCGAGCAATGCCCACCAGCTGTTGCTGGCCTCCGGAGAGCTGGGTTGGAAAGAGGTCTTTTTTGCCCACGATACCAAACCGATCGAGCAGATCACCGACAATAGCCTTGCGCTCGCCGCTTTTCAGGTTTTTATAAATAAGTGGCGTTTCGATGTTCTCGTATACGGTAAGCTCATCGATAAGGTGATAGGCCTGAAATACAAAGCCTATATGCTGCTTGTATAGCGCCGACCGCTGTTTTTCTTTCAGCCCCAGCACATTCTCGTTCATGAAAAAGTACTCCCCTTCATCAGGTTCATCCAATAACCCCAGGATATGGAGCAACGTGGATTTTCCGGACCCTGACGGCCCCATGATTGAAACGAACTCGCCCTCGGCGATGTGGAGGTTGATGTCTTTCAGTACAAACGAGCGGCTGCCGCCCACATTGTACCATTTGAATATGTTGTTTAACTGAATCATTTCTTTTGTTGTCAGCTTTTGGCTTTCCGCTACCCGGTTTTGCTTTCTGTCAAACTTAGATAAAGTTGCCTTTATATGCAATTTATAATCACGTCCGTTAAAAACGCAGTGTGTCGATCGCTCCGTGGTCGCCCAAATCGTTATGCCAGCTATGCCAAAATCCTTACCAATATTTCAATAAACTCATTATAAAGCTTTTAAATAACCAACCGCATCCGTACTGTCCGGATTCGGACAGCGGCTGTTCGGATTCGAACATCGACGGCGAGCCATTAGGCTTCCTTCAGCGAATCAACGGGATTGGCTCTTGCAGCGCGCGCCGATTGGTAGGACACCGTGAATAGTGCTATCAATAATGCAAAAAAGCCCGCCACGGCAAACATCCACCAGTGTACCGTGATGCGGTAAGCAAAGCTCGACAGCCAGCGGTCGACCAAAAGGTAAGCCAAAGGCAACGCAATAAGGTTAGCCAGCATGAGTATCCTAAGGAAAGGCTTATTGAGCTGTATAAAGAGCTGGCTCACCGAGGCTCCCAGTACTTTTCGGATACTCATCTCCTTCTGCCGGATGCTGACATTGTATGCCGACATGCTGAATAGGCCCATTATGGCAATGGCAATCGACAGAACGGTAAACGCGCTGAATGCCGACTCCAATTGTACCTGCTGCGCATGCAGTGCTGCGTACTTCTGATCCACAAACTCATAGCGGAAATACTCGCCGTCCAATCTGTTAATGGACTTCCAGTCTTTTCCCAGCGTCGCCAATGTCTCCCGAGCGGTCCCCTGTCTGGTTTTCACCAGAATCTCCGTCTTGTACTGTCCGCATGGGTTCTTTATCGAATATACGGTGGGCGCTACCAGTTGCTCGAACCCTGCTATCTTGCTGTCTTTGACCACACCAGCGATCTGGAAGTCGGTATCGCATCCCCGGATGGTTTTGCCGATGGGGTTTTGTATGCCGAAGGCTTTCACCAGCGTTTCATTGACAAGAGCCCCCTTTGCCGAGTCGGCAGGAAACGCATCGGTAAACGACCGCCCCTGCAGGACTTCCATACCCATCGTTTCTACATAGTCAAAATCCACTGCAATGTGATCGGCCCGGTGTGTTTCATTTGCATACACAAACTCCTTTTTTGCCGGGCCGATTCCTCCAGGGACACTTGTAGCTACCGTCGCATATTCGATGCCGGGGTAGGCCTGCATCCGATCACGAAACGGCTTAAAATCTGCTGGGTTGTTCAGCAGCATGGCATTCTTGATATAGATTACCTGCGCGGGGTCGAACCCTTTGTCGCCATCGCGCACATAATCCAGTTGCCTGTTGATGATGAGCATTCCGGAGATGAATACCACCGCGATGACAAACTGGAATGTCAACAAAGCATGACGAAACCAAGCGGTACGGTGGCTAGTCTGGAAATTACCTTTCAAAATGCTTACCGGGCGATAACCTGATAAGATGGCGGCTGGGTAAATCCCCGATACGAGCGCCGTCATCACCGCCGCGAGCAATAGTTGCCAAGCCTGCTGTCCGCCGGAAGCAACGGGGGCTAAGTCGTAAGCCAGCCACTGCTGCAACCCATCCCGGCAGAGGACGACCAGCAACCAGGCGATCCCTGCAGCCAATACGCATTGGATCACCACCTCGCACATAAACTGCACGGCCAGCCCGATGCGACTCACGCCAAACACCTTCTTAATCCCAATTTCCCTGGCCCTCCTGTTAGCCTGGGCAATCATCAAGTTCGCGAAATTAATCCCCGCCAGCAAGAGGATGACCCCCGAAAGAACGGCCAACGCCCAAACGGTAATATATCCCGTGTTTAAGCCGTGCTTCGGCTTAAGGTGCAGGTTTTTCAGCGGATCAAGGTAGGTTGTCCCCTTCGCAAATGCCGACGTGGCCACGTGGTGCTGTTGGGAGATTTCCTGCTTATAGAGGTGCTTGATCTTTTTATCCAGCTGGTCGATATCTGTGCCCGGTTTTACCTGAATGTACGTTTGGTAGGGGAGCGGATCCCCCAGTCTGTCCCCCGCAAGATCGGGCTTGAAAAAGATGGCATCATAGGTAAGGTTAGACAGTTTCCGGGGCTTGGTGACACCATGGATGTGATAATACATACCGCTCTGCTCATTTTGCAGGGCAATAAGCCGGGGCTCGAACGTAAGCCCCGCACTATCTGGAAATAAGGCCTGCGCCATTTCCGGTGTTATCAGATTCAACTCCGGATGATCACCCTGGTGTACAGCATTCCCAAATACTTCAATACCAAACATGCGTATAATGGACAGGTCGGCGGCCTTCCAATCGTTTACGAATGCCTGTCCGTCATCGCTGATAAACGGCAGCTCATAGGGAAAATAAGATACCCGGCCAACCTCCGTCACTTCCGGCAATGTTGCTTTAATCGCGGTGGCCAATGCCGGTGGGGTAAGATCAGTATTATTTCCTTGATAACTCAGCCCTACCAAGTAGATCTGGTTGTAATTCGCATTCCACCGGTCATAACTGGTTTCCCGGTTGATATAAAGATAGGCCAGAATGAATCCGGCGAAACCCATCGCAAGACCAAGAATATTCAACGCGGTGAACAGTTTGGTCTTAAGTGCATTGCGCCAGGCAATTTTTAAGTTATTCAAATTCATGGAGTACTTGTTTATAATATGATGAGCGATCGGAAAAATCCCATTACCTTAATATCATTGATCTATCAATTTCACGACCAAACGGTTAACCAACTGTTAGTCAGTGAGCGACTTTGGCCCTTCGACATGCCCATGTCCGAAAACGGACAACAGGTGTCCGTTTTCGGACAGTATCCAATAACTATTCACCAATTTATGCGTTTCGCAATTAAAAAGGATTTTGCACCTTTACAACATGGATTCAACATGGTTTCCGGTATTGCAGCACTGGACATATCTAAACACCGCAAGTTCAGGGATTTTGGCGCAGCCCGTATTGGCCTGGCGCAGGCAGCATGACGAAGCGTTTGCCGACGAGGGCAGCCAATTCAGGATAGCACACGAACCCTTGCTCCAGACTACCAGACAAGCAGTCGCCGACTTCTTCAACGGCTCCACAGATCGAACAGTTTTACTGCCCAATTTCTCTTATGGGTTTAATACACTCCTTTCTTACTTTCCCAAAAACTATCGTTATCTTCTTTTAGCGGACGATTATCCGTCAATCAATTACAACATAGAGCGGCTGGGACTGCCCCGAAATTATGTGCCAACCGATGAACACCTGGAAACGCATGTGGCCGCTGGCGTGCAAGAGCATCAACCGGATGTGTTTGCGTTTAGCTTAGTGCAGTATATCAGTGGCATCCGAATAAATTTTGATTTTCTGAAAGACTTAAAACGGCAATACCCAAAGCTGCTCGTTATCGCAGACGGCACACAATATTGTGGTACGGAGCCGTTTGATTTCAGCGCATCGGGAATAGATATACTGCTGGTGAGCGGTTATAAATGGATGCTCGCCGGCTATGGCAACGGATTTATGATGGTCAAGGAAGACATTCCCGAACTGCTCCGCCCTGCAGGCAAGGATGCGCCCAAGCCCCGGCTCCACCATTTACTCGGCAAAAACGACCTGTCGTTTGCGTTCGAGCCCGGGCATCAGGACACATTGGCCGTCGGCACACTGCTGCAGGCCATCAACCTTTTCCAAACGATTGCCTTCCCTGCCGAAGCCTCGCGGCTCCGCACACTGGTTACTACCGCCCATGAGGCCTTTGCTGAACGGAAGCTGCTCGATGAGCCTGTTGTCAAACGGGCATCATTCTCACACGGTACATTCTTTAATTTAAAGGGCGACCAGCGCCTCTTCGACAAATTGATTGAAGCCAAGATAAGCTGCGCTATGCGTGGACCGGGTATCCGCGTGGGCTTCCACCTGTTCAACACGCCAACCGATTTGCAGCGATTACTCGACGTTTTGGATGGTTGAAGAGCTCTCCTGGGCTAAAAAACTTCGCCCAAAGACAAGCGGAATCCGGAATAGCTCCTGCTGAACCCATAGTCAAGCGCGATATTCGTTCCGGAGTTTTTGTTGAATTTTATCCGGAGGCCGGCACCACCACCGGGATTCCACGTCCAAAAGAAGGTGCTTCTTGGGCCGTTTACGGTATTGGCGTTGGCAAACACCACAAAGCCGAACAGGCCGTTGGCGGTGAGGTCCCTCCGGTATTCGGTTTCGATGTAATAAAGGTATTTCCCCCGATAACGGCTTTGCTCAAATCCACGGCCAGAGCCATTATACGTATCCCAACCGATTGTAGGCAAGTCAAGGTATGGCGCATTTGAATTAAAAACAGTCCAAAAATAACTCCACACGGCGATCATATGCTGGCGGTTGGGATTGGCCGTCAACCGGTGATACCGTTTGACATCGATGTACAGCGATTCCCAGGACTCTCCGCTGCCCATGAACTTAGGATTTACCCGAAACTGGAGGTTGACATAGTTCCCGTCGATGGGGTTGATGGAGTTTGCCCGCGTATCGAACAGCAGGTTCAGGCTCAAGCCCGAAGATATCGTCCGTTCAGCCGGCGCGGTACCATAGGGATAGCCGGTATAATCACGAAGCCGGGTATCTTCAGCCTCGGCATGTATACCCATACGGATATCCAAATTATATCCTCCACCAATAAAGAACCCCTTTCCTATCCGCTTCAGCAAGTGTTGGTAGAAACGGAAATACGAATAGTCTACCAGTAGCTTTTCGTCTTCGCTATACTGCCTCCCCAGGCCCCATGTATGCTGCGGATATTTAAGGATACGGGTGTCGCCGCTAATAACCCATTTATTTTTATTGAGCCAGATATACGACCGTATCGGAAATCCATACCGCCTTTTGAAGTTCCAATAAGGCGTAAATGTAGCCCGCGACATGTATGTATCCTTGCGATCACCGAGATAAAATCCAGCCGTGGTACTTGTAATCAGGGCATGACCGCCGCCGGGCACGGAAGTAGAAAAGGGAAGTGCCGAAAAATAAAACTTTTTGCCGGTGCTGTCCGGCCCGCGGGGCGGCTCCATTTTTATCACGCGCTTCGCGATGTCTATCAGGTCGCGCTGTAGGCTGGTGTCTGCCTTGACTTCGGTTATTTCCACTTCATTCGACGGGCGCTGGGCATATAACGCCGTGCAAAGAAACCATAAAGCCACCGTTGTCCAGTAGCAGTTGCCGACTTTGACGGTATGCATATTGCGGTCCAAATCTGCCTATATCATTTCCAACTTTGCCAGGCCATAAAAAAGCGCAGCGGTATGCAACGCCTGTCCAAACCGATTGTCGAGCAGCAACTGCTTTAGCTCATCAGGAGGTACCAGCACGACATCGATCGCCTCCTGTTCGTCGAGCTGCTGCTCCTGCACCTTGACGCCACCTGTAAGGAGATAGGAATAAGTCCTGTTATTACTTGTGGCCGGATTCGGAAACAGCGTAGCTATCGGTTCGATATGATCAAACCGATAGCCTGTTTCTTCCAACATTTCGCGTGTAGCCGCAGCGATTGCATCTTCGCCGGGGTCTATCACACCGCCCGGAATTTCGAGCACATCCTGTTTTACGCCATGGCGATATTGTTTGACCAAAATAAATTGGTTGTCTGCCGTTAATGCCACCATGTTTACCCAGTCGGGGTACTCAAGCACATAATAAGCCGGCACGATATGACCATTCGGCATGCGGCAAACATCCCTGCGCAGTACCGCCCAAGGTGCTTGTACAAGGTATTCCGAAGATAAGGTTTCCCAATGCAGCATATTAAGCGATATCTTGCATAATGCGTTCCACCCGTTCGTCCAGCTCCCGGCTTACCCGCTCGAAGTCCTGCGAACCGGAAAGCGGTTGCCTGACGCTGCAATAAAACTTAATTTTCGGCTCTGTACCCGATGGCCGAGCAGAAACGACATCCCCATCTACCGTAATAAATTGCAAAACGTCTGACTTAGGCAGGTTGATGATTTCGCGCTCACCCGTTTTCAGGTTGTATGATTCGCTGGTTTGGTAATCTTTGATCGCTTCGACATCAATGCCGCCGATGACCTGTGGCGGTGCGCTCCGCAGACGTTCCATCATGGCCTGGATTTCTTCTGCCCCGGCTTTTCCCTTCTTGGTTAATGAAATGAGCTTTTCTTTATAAAAGCCATGCTCGACGTATAAGTCAATGAGTGCGTCAAAGAGCGTCTTGCCCTGATCCTTATAGTACGCTGCCATTTCAGCGATAAACACTGCCGAAACCACGGCGTCTTTATCGCGTACCAGCTCACCCACAAGGTAGCCATAGCTCTCTTCGCCGCCGACAAGGAATCGTCCGTTGCCGTTTTTAAGCGTAATCAGCTCGCCGATGTATTTGAAGCCGGTGAGTGTATCGTAGTAGGTGACGCCATATTGCTTGGCAATGTCTGCGATGAGGTTGGTGGTTACGATGGTCTTTACCACATAATCATCCGGCAGGAGATCCCCTTGGTCCCGTTTTGCCGAAAGCACATAGTTGACCAGCAAGCTTCCGATTTGGTTGCCGTTAAGCAGCTGATAGTCACCCTTGGCATTTCTTACTGCCGCCCCTACACGGTCGGCGTCCGGGTCGGTAGCAAAGATGACATCCGCTCCGATGCGCTTACCTTCGGCCACAGCAAGCGACATGGCCTCTTCCTCCTCCGGATTGGGATATATCACGGTGGGAAAATTGCCATCAGGCGTCGCTTGCTCAGCCACAACATTCACGTTGGTAAAACCCCAACGGTCCAACGCCGGCGGCACCAGGGTAACCCCTGTGCCATGTATCGGCGAAAAGACAATTTTTAAATCGTTCTGCCGTGCAACCGCCTCGGGACGGATGGTTAACTTGGCAATGGCATCAAGGTAAGCATCATCAAGCTCTTTGCCCAATAAAACAATGTTTTCCGCTATCGGGCTAAACTTGATTTCATTCAAGTCTTCGATGGCGTATACTTCCTTAATTACGTTTTTATCATGAGGCGGCACCAGCTGTCCCCCGTCGTTCCAATAGGCTTTATAGCCATTGTATTCCTTCGGGTTGTGCGAGGCGGTAAGCATAACGCCTCCGTGGCACTGCAAGTGGCGCACCGCAAAAGAGAGGTGGGGAGTGGGCCGAAGTTCGGCAAACAAGTACACCCGGATACCATTTGCCGAAAACACGTCTGCCACCAACCGTGCGAACCGCTTCGAGTTATTCCGGCTATCGTAGGATATAGCAACTTTCACCTCCTCGGATGGATAGACCTTAAGCAAGTAGTTGGCCAATCCCTGGGTAGCCCGACCAATAGTATATTTGTTCATCCGGTTGGTACCGACACCCATGATACCGCGAAGGCCGCCCGTGCCGAATTCCAGATCTTTGTAAAAACTATCCGTCAAGTCGGTGTACTGACCGGTGTCAAAAAGCTGCCTTACAGCACCGATGGTTTCCTCATCATATGGCGCAAGCAGCCAAGCTTCTGCGCGTGCTTGTGTTGCTGGGTCTAAATTCGTTGTCATCATGGGTTTTCTATTTGTTTATTGCTCTCAATTGTTGCTCTCAAACTTAGATAAATTGCCTTTGATATACAAATTATGGAGTGGCCTTGGCTACGCAATTAGTCAGGCGATGGCCTCGCTCAGCCCTTGGCTTGTCGTATGCGCTGTGCCAGCGTATCCCACACATCATCCGGGACGATTCGAAGGCCATTGAACTGCCCGGCTCCTTGAAGCCATTCGCCGCCGTCGATGGTGATCACCTCTCCATTTATATACGATCCAAAATCGGACAGCAGGAACGCAGCGAGATTGGCCAGTTCCTGGTGCTCGCCCACGCGACCAAGCGGTATCCGGTTTTTGAGATCAAGCTGTGTCGCCAGATCGCCAGGCAGCAACCGATCCCAGGCCCCCTGTGTAGGGAACGGCCCCGGCGCAATGGCGTTGCAACGAATCAGGTGCCGGCCCCATTCTACCGCCAACGAGCGTGTGAGGGCAAGTACACCGCCTTTGGCGGCCGCCGAGGGCACAACGTATGCCGACCCGGTGAACGCATAGGTAGTGACAATATTGAGGATGCTTGCCGGCTGCGCCTGCGCAATCCAATGCTTACCGAAAGCCAGTGTGCAATTGACCGTGCCTTTCAGCACAATGTCTATAACGGATGAAAAAGCATTAGAAGATAAGCGTTCAGTGGGCGAGATGAAATTGCCCGCCGCATTGTTGACCAACGCGTCGACCCTGCCGAATCGGGTTAATGAACGCGTCAACAGGTCATCCACCTGTCCGGCGTCCCGCACGTCGCAAGCGAGAGGAAGAACCTTCCCGCCAGTGTGGGCTTCCATTTCGTCCGCAGCCTTTTGCAATACATCTATCCTCCGGCTGGCGATGATTACATGGGCACCCAGCTGCAAAAAATAAGTAGCCATGGCCCTTCCCAATCCGGTGCCACCACCGGTGACAACGATGGTTTTGCCGGCTAATGCACCTTCACGCAGCGCACCTTGCACTTTATTTGTTTGATTATCCATCCGTTTATGTATTACCCTTGGTCCATAGCACTCCCATACCCGCACATACCGACCGGTTATAAGCTCGCCATCACCGCTTCAGATTATCGATAATGGATTTAATAATGGAGCGGGTGGCAGGCGACCACCATTGTTGTAATATCGCCTCAATGGTATCCTCCTGATCGGCTTCAAAGGCATCAATCACCGATTGCCTCATGTTGCGCTTGCTCCGCCGCCATGTATTCCGCTCGTATTGCGTATATTTTGCCAGTTGCCGCCCGGCAGCCGTACGGATACTTCGCGCGTCTACCACTTCGTCTACCAATCCCGCTTGGAGGGCCTCTTGAGGTTTAAATAGCTTCCCTTCCAATAAATAACGATAAGCCGCTGCTTCCCCCAACCAAAAGCCATACAGTTGAAAAATGCTGGCTGGCACGATGATGCCCACGGGCACTTCGTTGAGGCCGATAATGTAATCGCCATCAGCCATCACCCGGTAGTCGCAGCAAATAGCCAGCACACACCCACCGGCCGGGCTATGGCCACTGATGGCTGCTACCGCCGGCTTATCAAAGGCGACAAACGTCCGGACGAAGTCCATAAACGTGTGCCAAAACCGGCGGACCTCCTCCTCGTTATAGGCGTATAAAGCTATCAGGTCGAGCCCGGCACTGAAAAAACCGGATTTGCCATGCAAAATAAGGCCTTCGATAGCAGGATCCACCTGGGCAGTGACTATCGTTTCCTTCAGCTCCTCCAGCATTTGCTGGTTAATGGCGTTTGATTTTCCACTATCCAAATAAACATGGGAAACTCGTTCGTCTACGGTATTCTTGATAAAATCCATTATTGCTTAGTCTACTTTAATGTAATGCACCGCACGCCCCAGGCGTCCATCTACATCCAACCCTTCTACCAGAATGCGGTAAGTACCCGGGCTACCAGCCGTATAAAATTGAAATGACGCATGGCCTTCCGGATCGGTCACGATATGAGGTGTCCAGTGGATGGTGGTACGGAGATCTTTCATTCCGGCCAGCGAATCCACAGGTGCGTCATAGTCAGGCGCATAGAATTCCCTTACTTCGTAATAGCCCTGCGGGCTATGCGTGACAATGCCGGGCGTGTACAGGTCGCGGTTGTATCCGCCGCTGTCGCCGCGTTTGGTCGTAATGATGAGTACGCCACCGCCACCCCGGCTGCCGTAAATCGCCGTGTTGCCGACCCCCCTCAGCACCTCGATGGTCTCCACGTCAAACGGATTGATAATGGAAAGCGCGCTGGGTTCCATGAACATCCCATCCAGCACGATTTGCATGGGCTGGTTGAACGACCGGGTTGAATAAGGGATACCGTTACGAAAAATAACCCCTAATAACCTACCTTGCAAACAGATGTCCAGCGTGGGGCAGCCCATCATAAGCTCGTCGGCCGTGATGACCTGATCGGCATTGCCAGGACCATTCAGGTTGCTCGAATGCCGCACCTTTTTCTCTTCGGCTTCCCGCGTTACTTTGACTTCCTGCAACAGGATGGTCTTCTCTTTAAGTCCATACCGCTCCATCTCGACAAACTGCTCCTGCGTATTTTTGAGGTAAGTACTGATGGACTGGTTGACGTCGACAGTTGCATCGGGCGTATTTTTATTGCGGGTCACTTGCTGCCGGGACACCTCATCCAGGTGGACGTCCACGTTCCTTCGGCCGCGCTCATCGCGCGCCTGCACGACAAACTTTGTATTGTCATAAAAAAGCAGCCGGTCAAAGCTAAACCGCCCATCGGACCCCGTAACGGTATCGATTACGGCCGTAACGTTGCTGGTAGACAAGATGGTCACCGTCGCGTTGGGCACAGGCGTCTTCCCGTCGCGCTTGGTCACGATGCCACTGATGCGCAGATCCTGCTCGGGATGGTAGGTGATGGCCGGTGTTTTTCCTGCCATCAATTCCGGCCAATTGATTCGGCTCCACCCCTGGGTAAGCATGACATTATCAAGCTGCCTCCGCTTGGCGATGTCCATTTCTTCGAAGTAATATTCCGGTGTCTCGATGTAGCCCTTGATATCGGCGCTGAGCAGGAGGCTGGCATAAATACTCCCTTCGCGCATACCGCTGTCAACGGGCACTTTAGCCACATCTATCACAGCAGCGGACAGTGTAGCGATGCGACTGGTATCCGATTCGCGCCCCACGTTCACCGTTACCGAGACCTTTTGCTTCTGCCCATAACGGTCTTTGTCTGTAGATACGGAGACCGGCAGCACGGATTCTTCGTTCATATTGAAAATGGTCCGTTCCGCCAGGGGCTTCATCTCCGCGTCAAACAAGGTTATTTGCACCACTCCCGAAGGGATGTGTTCGCGCGGTACAGAAAAGACTACCTCCTGTTTTGATAACTTACTCTTTGAGGCATAGAAAATCATCCCGTTTCGTTGCAGCAGCAAGTTGATTTCTTGGCCTTTGACCACGTCTTTCGTGCCTGTCGCCTGCACAAAAATCTGCTTATCCAGCTCATTGTTTACGGCCAGCGCATAGCCGGAAGCAGCCACCTCCGGAAGCGCCTGCTCCCCTTGACTCCCGTCTGCATAGGTTACTTTCGCTATGTACCTGCTCCCCGATTGCGGGATAAAGCTAAAATTACCCATTCCGGCGTAGGTCGACTCAAATTCGGCAATGCGTACGCCGGTCTCATCTTCCACATGCCCGCGCACGCCGACGCCCAGGCCTTCAGGAGCCAAAGCCTTGAACGCCACCTTGGTCAGATTCCCCGCCAGCAAATGGCCGCTTTCCGGAAAAAACTGAATGCCATTGGCCTCGGAAGTGGTCTTCAGCGGTATGGTTTTCGTGACCCGCCTGTTTTCCGGCGTAGACAATGCCAGCGCTATCTTTCCCGTTTTCAGGTTGAATGGTTGTTTGTTTACAAACGCAAACGCTATCCGTCCTTCCTCGTCTGTCTTTGCTCGGCCCCGGTCGATATTCCGCCCCTCCATATCCACTTCGTAGGAAACGTCCATGTCGGCCAGCGGCCCCCCTCTGATGTCCGTAAATGCGATGGCTGCGTTTACGGTGTGCGTAGGTGAGTTTTCATAAGAGAACGAGCTGGATGTGACAATACTATCCGTGCGGGCATTTCCTATGGGCAACACCCGATCATAAAAAATATCATGATCAAAATTCCGCATCCAATTGGTGTACGCACGGATGCGGTAATTGCCCTCCGTGAGCGAGTCAGCAAGCCGGAAGTCGCCCATGGTCACTCCGGCAATAAGCGGCAGCCGGATGGACTGGACAACTTTGTCGCCAGGGCTGATGAGATCAACGTACAGGATTTTGCTGAGACCGGAAAGGTTATTATACGCACCGATAGTGACATAGCCCTTAAACCAAATATCATCACCTACCGTATAGTAGGGTTTATCCAAATGCAGGTATACCTTTTCCTGAGGATACGCTTCAGCGTAGTTACTAAGCGTTTCCAGCACCTCGTTAAGCACAGTATCCTGTGGATACAATGCCTGTACAGAAAACCAGAAAACGACCAATATAGATATCGTGCGGTGCATACGTAAATAATCTTACACAAGATAATGGCTCAAGTGATAAACAAGCATGATGTACATTGGTTTTATACCTATAGTGGTAAATATAGTCAAAAAAAATATCTTTGCAAGATGAACATCCTAATTATCGGCTCAGGCGGCCGGGAAAGCGCCTTTGCTTGGAAAATCGCCCAAAGTCCGCAACTTACCCAATTATACATTGCCCCCGGTAATGCAGGCACAGGCCGCTATGGCCAAAATGTACCGCTCAAGGTTACCGATTTTGACGGAATAGCAGACTTTGTGTTGCAGCATAGCATAGACATGGTGTTGGTGGGTCCGGAAGAACCGTTGGTAAAGGGTATTCACGATTATTTTCTCGATCGCACCGATCTCAGGCACATCCCGGTCATCGGGCCCCAAAGAGCAGGGGCACAGCTGGAAGGCAGCAAGGATTTTGCCAAGCAATTCATGGTGCGTCATGGGGTTCCCACAGCTGCTTCGCGCTCCTTTGACAAAGCTACGCTTGCAGACGGATTGGCTTATCTTGAAACGCAAAAATTACCCATCGTGCTCAAAGCAGATGGGCTGGCGGCAGGAAAGGGAGTGCTTATTTGCACAACGTTGGACGAAGCCAAGAAGGAGCTGCAAGCAATGCTTGCAGACGCCAAATTCGGTGAAGCAAGCAGCAAGGTGGTCATCGAAGAATATTTGACCGGCATTGAACTATCTGTTTTCGTGCTCACGGATGGCGACAGTTATAAAATATTGCCTGCCGCAAAAGACTACAAGCGCATCGGAGAAGGCGATACGGGGCTCAACACCGGCGGTATGGGTTCGGTATCGCCCGTACCTTTTGCTGACAATGAGTTTTTAGATAAGGTGGAGGAACGTATTATCGTGCCAACCA
The DNA here is from genome assembly GCF_016533505.1 of Parapedobacter sp. ISTM3. Taxonomy (NCBI): domain Bacteria; kingdom Pseudomonadati; phylum Bacteroidota; class Sphingobacteriia; order Sphingobacteriales; family Sphingobacteriaceae; genus Parapedobacter; species Parapedobacter sp. ISTM3. Next base: position 88,396 of record NZ_JAENGN010000007.1, read on the forward strand.
TCAATGGGCTGAAAAAGGATGGCATTCCTTACAAAGGTTTTATTTTTATCGGCTTGATGAATGTCGGCGGAGATCCCTATGTCATTGAATATAACGTGCGGATGGGCGATCCCGAAACCGAAAGCGTACTTCCGCGGATTGACAGCGACCTACTTGACTTGCTGCAAGGCGTGGCGAAAGGTGATTTATTCGAACGTTCGTTTACCCTCTCGCCGAAAACAGCAGCTACCGTAGTACTTGTTTCGGGCGGATACCCGGGCAACTTCGAATCAGGCAAGGCCATAAGCAATGTTGAAAACGTGAAAGATTCCATTGTCTTTCATGCCGGCACGAAAGAAGAAAACGGCGTAGTACAAACAGCGGGAGGTCGCGTATTGGCCGTCACGGCCTTGGAAGACACCCTTTTTGATGCATTGCAACAAGCCACGGCCGATGCGGGGCGCATCTACTTTGAAGGGAAATATTTCCGTAAGGACATCGGATTTGATTTGTTGTAACGTATCCTATTTGTAAGATATTCGAATAACTGTATATTTGCAGTCCCTTCCGGAGGCCCATTCGTCTATCGGTTAGGACGCCAGATTTTCATTCTGGAAAGAGGGGTTCGATTCCCCTATGGGCTACTACTCAAGGAGGCACAGCTTATCAGTTGTCTCCTTTTTTTATGTCCATAAAAACTTACGAGCACGGCATAAACCAGGCGACGTTTTACAACCCTCCCCAAAGGGGCATTGAAAGCCTGTTCTTTGGGCTATGGCTCATTCCAATGGGGCGTATCGTAATCCGTTAGCCACGGATGCCGGTCTGGCTTGGCCGAACGTCGGTTATTGGCGGCATCGGTTACCTGCTAAGCACGTTTATCGATTACACTGGGATTGAAATCCTTACCTGGAGGCTCTGTTTATTCCGGCAACCATCGGGGATTTCTGGATGATTGGCTATCTATTGGTTTATGGGATACGGCCCCTGAATGGGTAGTCAAAATAACGGCTGCGGAATACGGCTCGATTTATTGACGTTATTCATTAACGAATATCCTGTAGCACCCCCTTCGGATCCTTGAAAAAAACGCCGGATGTCGTTGTCAGAAACACATATCCTTCAAACTCGTTGATTGAAGTTATAGTGTGGTTTTGCAGGTGCTGGTTATCCAGCTCCCGGGCGGACATCCCGCTCTGGCTGAGCGAAACCTCCCATAACCGCTCATTGCGGTATCCGATCGTCTTCCCGTCGACCCGGGTTAACGTTGACCGGTAAAGGTCGGAAGGAACCTCATACAATTCCGTCCAAGTAACGCCCTTGTCGGTCGAGGCGAACATCGTTCCTTCCCCCATTCCATAAATAACAGATTCAAGACCCAGCACGCTATATATCGGCTTTGGCAACACCTGCGATACAGCGCCGGCTTTGTCAATCTTATAAAAGTTTTTGGCGGTCGACACAAAAAAGTCTTCCTCGACAGACTGAATGCGTTCCAAATTGATCCCTGCGTCGTCATCAAGGGATATTATGCGAGTTTGCAGGGTATCGATTGCGCTTTGTGAATCCATTTTCGTTACCTGAACGTCAATCAGTGCCAGCCTCAACACAGACTTTCCCTCAGCAGTTGCCAGGAAAGGAACCAGCACTTGGTTGGCATTGTTGATTGCCATCGATTCTCCATTGATGGGATCAATAAATGCAAACTCCGAAAAATCCGGATCCAGCCGCTTCATGCTGAAATAGACTTTTCCGTACGGCAATAAGGGGCTTAGGTTAGACGTAAAGGCGATGGTATGGGATGCTTTGTGATAACCGATAAAAAAATCCGGAGACAACGGGAGCCTGGCCTTTTCGGGCTGGTCAAAATCCTTTGCATACCGCACAATATGCGCATCAAAAGGTTCAAGTCCATTTTCTTCGGCGACGGGCTCCATGGCCACCAGACCGTTGGAACCGATGAAAAACAGTTTGTCCGAAGTGGGCATACTGTTCATCTGATTCACGTTGTCGCCAAGAAAGAAACCATGCGCTTTCCATTCCGATTGAACGGGATTATCATCAGCCTCCCTTTCGCCTCCTAGTTCGTTGCTCTTTTTGCAACCGGTCAGCACAAGGAATACAATAAATGTAACGGGTAACCATCTCATTTTTTTGCAATGAACTGTCTTTGGTAATAGGCATAAAAATACCAATAAGTTCCTGTGGCAAACAGGTTGCTATATTATATATTTGTTAATTTTCAGCCGGTAAGTACAACGTTGGGGCCATCAATTGAAGGAAATCGGTATAAAAGTGATAGCGGTATATCGCTGCTCCGTCAGATCAAGTTACTTGCAAGCGAATTTGGCGAGAAGGAGTTCCACGTTAATGGGAGCAGCTAAATCCATCCCGCTCCCAATGCAAGGGAAACGGCAATCAGCATCACAGCAACCAGTACCTGGATGGATTTTAGGGTTATTTTCTTCAGCAGCCGGTTGCCCACGTAGGCACCCAGGATGCCCGCGCCGGTGGCACAACCCACCAGCATCAGGTTGTCATGAAGGTCCGATGCGACAAAACGCGTGGTGTAGACCGATAACCGCGTGAGGTCTACAACGGTAGATACCACCACAGCCGTACCCACAAACGCTTCCTTGGAAAGCCCGGCCTTGATCAGGAAGGCGCTGCGCATAGCTCCCTGATTGCCCGACAGACCGCCAAAAAAGCCACTTAACGCACCCCCAAGAATTAGCTTATCGCGGCTGAATGCCAAGCGATTGAAATACGGGGACAGCTCCATTAAGGCAAATACGATGAGCAGGATGGCAACGGTGAATTTAACGGGATAAACCTCGAATACATTGCCGCCCAGGCTATATGAGAACAACAAAGGCAGATTGCTCATTCTTAGCATCAGCCATGCGCCGAAAAAAGCGGCGATGACCGCCGGAACACCGAAACGTATGGCGACCGATCGGTCAGCATCTCTGCCTACCAGGACCAGTTTGAACAGGTTGTTGAAGAAATGAACCACGCCGGTGAGCGCAATGGCGAGGTCTACCGGGAAGAAAACCATGAACACTGGCGTGAGGATGGTGCCGAGACCGAATCCCGAAAAAAAGGTGAGCACAGCTACCACGAAGGCAGCCAATGACAGGATCAGGATTTCCATCGGCTATTGATTTTACGATCAATGGACCAGCGACCGCCACCACGAATAAGCAGAAAAAGGCTGCCCAACAACATGGCCCAATCGGTACGGCTGGCATGCATCATGGCCCAGAAACCCTCGCCGACAAGGATATCAGCCTTGGTGGTAGCCATGGCCACCAGCATGATGCAAAGCAGCGGGATGGCTGCAAACCGCGTAAGCAAGCCCAACAGCACCAATGCACCGCAGATCATCTCACAGCTCCCCACAAAAGGCCCCAGGAACTCCGGACCGGGCAGGCCTATTTTGGCAAACCGCCCAACACCGAGTTGTTCGGCAAACATGAATTTTTGTACGCCTTCTGACAGGAATACGATCCCGACCATCAACCGGATAATGATGGTTGTCGATGACTTATCTGTTTTCAATACATATTTCATCGGGGTGTCTGTTAGTTATAACAAAATTAACACACTGAGCCGGCATCAAATGGTCTATTTGAAAATATGATGGTATAGCGGGTATGCAACGTCAACGATAAACCTGCCGCATAAACAAAATCCTGTCCCGCGGTTGCGGGACAGGATTTTGGCAATTAACGTATACGGCGGTTTACTTTTTTAGCAGTTCGAGGTAATAGGCTTTGATCGCATATGGCAGGTTGACCACCTCGTCGATGGACGCTTCCATGGGAATACGTGTTCCATCCTCCAGGATCACCGCTTTTTCCGCCGGATCAAACACGGCTGCCTGCACCCTGCCCGAGCCGTTGTAGTCGCCCGGTATGGGCAGGTCTCCCCGTTTTCCAAGCGTAGCCAGGGGGGCCTCCTGTCCATAGACCAGCCATTCGCCGGTCGCGGGGCGCCAGACGGCCATATCGGCTTTACCGTCGCCGTCGTAATCCGCCGGTACCGGTACGTCGCCCTTTTCGCCGAACGGCACATTACCCACCGTTGCAATGTACCACGTGTTGTTGCTGAATCGCCAGACCGCCCGTTCTGCAGCACCGTCTCCATCGTAGTCGGCCGGCACCGGCACCGACTCCGCCCACCCGTGCTTTACCGGTTCACTTCCGGCCACCAGCCACTCTCCGGTACGCGGACTCCATACGGCCACATCGGCAACGCCATCGCCGTCGTAGTCTGCCGGCACCGGCACGTCGCCCACCTCGCCCAATGGGGTCGCCTCCCAGTCATTCAGGTAAAATGCCGCCTCTGCCCGGCGGTACACCGCGGGGCTGGTTTTGCCGAAGTGGCGGTAATACGAGGGCACGGGAATATCGTCTTTCTGGCCCAGCGATGCTTTGATCCCTTCGGCGTCATACCAGTTGCCGCCCACGAATCGAAAAATATCCGCTTTGCCATCGAAGTTAAAATCGAACTGCCGACTGGCAGCAGCCTCCCGGAAGAGCGGCACGGTAAACCGGCTGTCGTCGTCCGTTTCTTCCAACCCGTGGTACGGCGACAGCGTACGCACATGCAGCACGTCTTTTTCCAGGTCGAATGTCAGCAGCCGCATGAGGCCGTTCCCTCCCATCGGCCGGCTCTGATAGTCCGACAGCATCGTCTTGACGGTATGCCCCGCATAGGTATCCTGCCGGTAGCCTTCGCCATTGGCGCCCACGTGACCGCACAACATCAGGAACACGTTGGGTTGCGTCTTGATCCGGTCGTACAGCCGCTGGCCCTGTTTACCGAAGGCCGCCGGTCCGGCGACATTACTGCCCGCTACCGGATTGAAACCCAGTATGTAATGACTCACGATGATCGCCTTTCGATCGCTGTAGCGCTGCAGCAATTCCACCGCCCAGTCGTTCATGGCATCCTGCTGTTCGTCAAAAGCGTCGTATTCAATGTAGATGATAATCAAGTCCAACCCACCAGCAGAGACAAGGTCGTAGTGGCTGTCGTTATCGTCGCCGAAATGCCCGCCATAGTAGTCGCGCCCCTTAAAATGGTCCACCCCGAAATACTTATTGTAGTTTTCCGTTTTGCCGGTTACCGCAAACTGGCTGGGATGCTGGTCGTGGTTACCGATCGCCAAGCCATACGGGAGGCCGTGCGGCAGGCCGGGAAGCGGTTCCTCGAGTGGATACAGGGCCTTCGCCGCATTAACCCATTGCTCTGGCTGGCGATCACCCTTGTCGGTAATGTCGCCCACATGCGCCAAGTATACGATATTTTCTTTCTCGCGGTTGTCCAGCACCCACTGGATCATGCTTTCAAACAGCGCATTATTACCCCCTTGGCTTTCCTCCGTGTTGTACTGGGTGTCGGGGATAACGGCAATGGAAAACGTCTTCGTCTGTCCGGCGTGTTCAGCAGGTTGCGCATAGACAGCCCCGGGCGCTATCAGTACCGCGGCATAGAGCAGGTTTATCAATTTTTTTATCATCATATTCATCGATTACAGGTTATCTGGATCGTTTGCCAATTCAGGATTTACCCCCACTTCCGCAAATGGCAGCGGGTACAGCAGCTTACGCTCATCGACTTGATACGAAGCCGGCAGCAAGTAGGAATGTTGCTGTTTCATCGCTTCGCCATAGGCATTCATGACCTCCACGGCCTTGTCAGCACGGATCAGGTCGAACCAGCGCTTGTTTTCAAAGGCCAGCTCCACGCGGCGTTCATGGAGAATTAGCTCGCGCAGCACTTCCTTTGAACCCGTCGCCAGTGGCGTCGCGTCGGGCATCGCCCGGTTGCGAACCTTGTTTAGGTGCACCAGCGCTTCGGCGATCTTTCCCTGTTCGTTCTGAACCTCAGCGAGCAACAGCAGCGCATCCGCATAGCGATACACCGGCCAGTTGTCGTCGGTATTGTTGGGGTTGCTGTGCGGATTGAGGTACTTCTTGATGTACGGCACGCCCACCTTACCCACGGGTGCTTCGTAGCCTGTCACAGGTTTGTCCGCTTCCAGGGTAAAGTAATAGCTACCGTCATAAGTACCTTCGGCGATACCGATGGATGTCTCCAGGCGCGGATCGCCCGGCTCGTAGGCATTAATCAGGTCCTGCGTCGGGGTATTCCATCCTCCCCCGCCATCCGTGGCGGTATTGCGTGTGGGCACACCGAAGGTGATCAGGGACGTGTTATAACATTTCGGAAGGAATATGTAGATAAAGTTGCTTTGCATACCCGTTTCCAGCCCCTCCATGAACTGCACTTCAAAAATCGATTCCCGGCTGTTTTTATTTGCCGTCGAAAACACGTCCTCATAGTTATTAAGCAAGTCATACCCCATCGTACCCAGATCGAGCAGCAATTTTTCGGCTTCGCCGTATTGCCCCAACGTGGCATACACATCGGCCAGCAGCATGGTGGCCGATCCTTTCGTTGCATAACCCGACTGGGGGAAGCCGGACGGGACGTTCAACAGATCGATGGCTTGCCGGGCATCAGCAACGATCTGGTTGTAGACCTCCGCCTTTGGCGACCGCGGAAGAAAGGCTTCCTCCTCGTTGGTCACTTGCTGCAGGTAGAGTGGCACGCCACCGAAATAACGCACCAGCTTAAAATAGTAAAACGCGCGCAGAAATAGCGCCTCCCCCTTGAAGCGGTCCTTTGCCTCCTGGCTCAATGCCGATTGGTCGATCTGTGCGAGGATGATATTGGCCCGGGAGATCCCCCTATAGCTTTCATAGTACATTTGGTTGGAGTAGTTATTGCTGGCGTCATTGGTAAAATTAGCGATGTCCGAGCGCATGGTCACTGCTGTCCCCTGGATGGCCGGGTTATGTTCGTAGTGCGTATTGTCGGACCGCATTTCACTGACGTAATAATCCGGCCCAACAACCCGCAGGGGATGGTAAGCCGCATTCAGTGCCTGCGTAAAGTCGGCCTCCGTTTTGAAGAAGTTGCCGCCCGAAACCTGGTCTTCAGGTATCAGATCCAGCGCGTGTTCACACGACACGAACAGCAATGCCGTGGCGATCAGAGAAATATAAATATATCTAAACATGAGTACAGTCCATTAATCGGTTATTGAAAAAGTAGGTTTAAGCCAAAGGAAAATGTGCGGGGCACGGGATAGGCGTTTTCATCAATCCCGATGCTGGTGCCGTCCAGGCCGTTAAGGCTGATCTCCGGATTCATCCCCGAGTAGTTGGTGAGGATAAACACATTCTGGACGGAGGTATACAGGCGAACCTGCTTGATGGGACCCGCATTTTTAATCGGATGCCGGTAACCCAGGGTAATGTTTTTGACGCTCAAGTATGAGCCATCCTCCACCCATTGCGAGTTGACCTGCCTGCCAATGCCGGTAGTACCGGTCTTCGTGCGTGGAAACTTGCCCGACCCGGGATTTTCCTCCGACCGCCAGCGGTCCGCCGCTTCCGCCAAGAGGTTACGCGCGCCGTCCATGTTCGTCAGATACGCCCATTTAGCAGGAAGGATGATATCCCCGCCGGTGGCGCCGGCCATGGAAATTCCCAGGTCGAGTCTGCCATAGGTAAAATTGTTGGTCAAGCCAAAAAGCATGTTCGGGTTGGGGTCGCCGATAAACGTGCGGTCATTTTCGTCGATGATGTTATCGCCGTTGATGTCGCGCATTTTGATGGTACCCACGTCCGAATTGGCTTCCTTAGGCGAGTTTGCCAGATCGTCAGCATCCTGGTACAGGCCTTCGAACACATATCCGAAAAACATGCCAAGCGGGTACCCTTCCTGGTTGCGGAAATAATCCGAGCTGGTCGTATTGTTCCGACGGAAGTATCCCGGACTCACGAGCGAGACAATGTGGTTGCGGTTGAACGAAACATTGAATGCCGTATTCCAGTGAAGTTTACCGAAGTCGAATTGGCCACCGGCGCTAAACTCATGCCCCCAAAAGCGGATTTCGCCGACGTTCGACGTGATGCTCGAATAGCCCGAACCCTGTGGAATCGGCCGGTTTTGGATAAGCCCATCCGACAGCTTTCGGTAGTAGTCATACGTAAAAAACAGCTTATCGTTGAGAAACGCCACGTCGAGGCCCACGTCGAGCTGCTTACTCCGTTCCCAGGCCAGGTTGGTATTACCCAGCGCGGTAATGGTCGTACCCGGAGCCAGCGCCCCGTTGGCCACATAATCGGAGCCACCAAGCCGGGCGACATGGGTGTAGTTCCCAATGTTGTTGTTTCCGGTTATACCATAGCTGCCGCGTACCTTGAGCATGCTCAGCGTGCCGCTCCAAGCATCCATAAACGCCTCGTCGCTGATGATCCATCCCGCAGAAACGGAAGGAAACGACCCATATTTCTGGTTTTCGCCAAAACGGCTGGACCCATCGCGACGCATGGAAACGCTAAGTAAATAACGGCGCTTGAAGCTGTAGTCTATCCGGCCAAGGTACGAAAGAAGGCTGTAGGCCGCCGCATTGCTCGACCCGCCGGTAATGTTAGCAGCTACATTTAGGTATGGCACGTCGTCGCTCGAAAAGTTTCTTCCGGTTACGGAATTATTCTTTTGCCTAAACGACTGGAAGGAATACCCAGCCAACACATCGATATCGTGCGACTTCCAGGTCTTATGATAGTTCAGGTTGGCCTCCGCGGTATAGCTATAGTTATCCACCGAGCTGCTCGTGCCGGTGGAAATATCATCTCCGTTGATCAGCGCCGGCGAAAAAAATTGTCGCGTTTCGGCGCCTTTATCCACGCCGAACAGGCCTTTCACATGCAGGCCGTCCCAAATGCGGTAGTTCAGGCGGGCATTTCCCAAGATGCGTGTAGTGATGTAGTCGTCAATCACTTCGGTATACCGCGCCAAGGGGTTAATGTAGCCGACCATGCCCGGCGAATTCGCATGTTTTACAAGGTTGCCGTTTTCATCATACGGATCGATCAATGGACTGGCTTCCGAGGTCTTCTGCACAATGCCCTGAATACCATCCGCCAGCCGGTTGTTGTGGTCCAGCCGGTAGCTCGGCGCTAAGTTGAAGCCGATCTGCAGCCGATCGTCAGCTATGCGGTAGTTCTGGTTGATGCGCAGCGAGTACAGCCTGGTACCGGAATTGACAACCACGCCCTGCTGGTCTTGGTAACCCGCTACCACCGAGGAGGTGGAATGCTCGCCTGCACTGGTAAAGGTAAGGTCGTAATTTTGGATGGGCGCCGTGCGCGTCAGCAACGAAAACCAATCGGTACCCTTGCCATACCGTTCCGGGTTTTGGTATACTTCCGGAATTTCGCCGGTGTACCCTTCATACCGGATCATATCCTGGTAGCGCTCGTTCATGAAGGTCGCATATTCCCGGGCGTTCATCATCACGGGCACGCCGCGGCTTGGAATGTGCTGGACCCCGACATTGGTGTTGAGTTCGATTCTGGTCGCATCGCCGGGCCGGGCCTGTTTCGTTGTGATCAAAATCACCCCGTTGGAAGCCCTGGAGCCATATAGTGCCGTTGCCGCGGCATCTTTCAGCACGGTATACGACTCGATCTCTGCTGGGTTGATGTTATTTATGCTTCCCGTTATCGGCATGCCGTCGATCACAAAAAGCGGGGAATTCCCCGAAGAGAGGGACGCTGCATTGCGGATCCGCCACGACATTCCCCTTCCCGGCTGCCCTGAGGTCTGGTAAATCTGTGCACCGGCAATCCTGCCCTGCAGCTGCTGGGCGAACTGCCCGACCGGCATGTCCTGCAAATTGGCGGCACTAATTTCTTCAACCGCTCCAGAGATCTCGCGGCGGCGCTGTGTACCGTAGCTGACCACCACTTCAGCCAGTTGGCCCGTTCCGCGCAGAATCGCATTGACCGGCGTATCTTCATTTTCTGCAACGGCTACCCGCTGCTCATAGGCGTCATAGCCGATATAGCTCACCCGCAGCGTGTAGGTGCCCGGCCGTATACGCAGTGCAAAGCTACCATCTTCCCCGCTCATGGTCGCAGCATTTGCCCCGACGAGGCTGACGCTCGCCCCCGTCAGCGGCCTGCCCTCCGCATCGACGACCCTGCCGGTCACGCGCCCCGGCTGCTGCCTGCGGTTGATGTAAACATTTTGTCCTTTGATCTCATGGACAATGGGTGCATTGGCCGTTAAATAGTGGAGGAGGGCCTCCAGATTGGTTTCTGCTGCCGGCATTTCGACAACGCGATCTCCATCAATCTGCGTGGGACTGTAGATCAGGTTGAAACCCGACTGTTCCTGCACGGTTTCCAGCACCTGAATGAGCGACAGCCGCTTCGATGAAAACTGTATCATGGTGTTTGCCGCCTCCTGCGCGTCGCTCCGGTGAGCCAGTAACGTGCCGGCAGTCGCGGCAATTACACAGAGAGTCACTACTGATGATTTCATAAATAAACCTATATACGTATGCAGTTTTGGTATTTTTCGCATATCTTTACTTGTTGTTTTTGATTTGTTTGTGGAAAAGCAATTGAAAACGTTCTCGGCCGGAATTGTTGTCAGCAGTTCTGGCCTTTTTTCGGGTAGTGTGGTTAATCAGTAATGCGGACCTCCTTCCTGTTAATGGTATAATGGAATTTGTTAATCTTCTGCAGGGCGTTTAGCACCGCTGCCAGCGATGGATCTTCGAATCGTGCCGTAAATGTTTCCTGCGCACCCCGGCGTAGCTGCAACTGCACGTCCACACCGTACCAAGCACTTAGCCGCGCAGCAACCTCCGGCCATGGAGCATGGTGGAACACGAGCACCTTCCGCGTCCAGGCGCTGTAATCTGCCGGATCGACGGTGCGCACCTCATGGCTGCCGGCCTTACGGTTGTAAACCAGCTGCTGCCCCGCCTCCAACACCGTGGCGGGCACGTGCAATTCTTCCGCGGTGCCTGCGCTTACCTTTCCGGTTGCTACGGTAAGCCGGTATTCGTTGCGGTGGTTCGCCACCTCCACGTTAAACGACGTACCCAGTACCCGGGTGTCCACTTCGCCGGCATGCACCACAAAAGGCCGGGTGGGGTCGTGCTGCACCTCAAAGAAGGCCTCCCCACTGTCCAGAAAAACTTCCCGTATCGCGCCGTCAAACACCTTATCGTAGCGGATGGCCGAGCGGCCATTCAGCCAGATAACGCTGCTGTCGGGCAGGGTGAGCCGGGCACGCTGACCGGGTTCGGTGTGTAATGTAAAAACCGAGCGAACAGGTAGTTGCTCCTGCGCAGGCGTGCTGTCCCGCTGACTTACCAACAGGTAGCCTGCGCCCGCCAGCAGGACAATGGCGGCAGCCACCCCCCGCCACCATGCCTTCCGGCCTACCCGCATGCCAGTCCGGCGTTCAGCCGCTACTGTCCGTTCATTGATGGCCGCGAGGATTTCCTCGGCCAGCCGGTCGGCATCGGACTCCGTCAACGCCGTCGTGACCGGTTCCTGCTGGTCGAACCATTGGTCAATCCACTCCCGCTCCTCCCGACTGCACCGGCCGGCTAGGTAGCGCTCCAGCAAATCGCTTATTGCTTGCTTTGTCATCTCCGCGTTTATTTACCCACATGAGTAAAAAATGCGAGGGGAGTACCTATGGGTAATGATGATGAAATTGTTAAGAAATGATGTCAGAATTGTGATCGCAGCAACTTAAAGCAAAATGGACGATAAGATTCCGGCCTTGATCCCGCTACGCACCTTGCGCCGTGCGTGTACCAGCTGATTTTTTACGGTTTGCTCGGCGATGTTAAGCTCGTCGGCGATCTCCCGTGTGGTATAGTTTTTTTCGCTGTGCAGCCGCAATATGCGCTGTTGCCGTTCCGGAAGCGCCTCGATTTCACTTTTCAGGCGCTGCTTCAGCTCGTCGGCAAAGATCGCCTGGTAGCTTGGTGCCACCATGGAGTCGATCAGCTGCTGGTAATCGTAGTGATGCTGCTTGGCTTTTAAGAACTGCCGCATACGGCGAATAATTTCGTATTTGGCCATGCTATAGAGGTACGCCGCTACCGATCCTTGCAGCTCGATGGTGTCGATCTTCTGCCAAAGCACGATGTAGATATCCTGAACAATATCTTTTGCTTCGTCTTCGTCCTTCGTCTTACGGTAAGCGAGTTCGTACAGCGGCTGCCAGGTACGACGATACAGGGCCGTGAAAGCCGCATTATCCCCTGTTTTGGCCAGATGAAAAAGTTCTTCGGTCGTATGATTCTGCATAAGCGCCGCCATGCTTCGGCGGTAAAGATAGCAGCACGTTGTTAACCTAAGGTTAACAATCCATTAAACGAGGCGCAGCAGGTTATGGCTTCCCGCCGCGCCGTTGCGCTACTGCGCCTCTAAGGTTTGCAGTTCGAATTATTCAGTCTGTTACCTGATACACAAGCCGTGGATTACGAAGAAGAACAAAGAAAGGGGGCTATGAAAGTATTTGCCGTTGCTTAAAGCACTTTGCATAATAAATCCTTTCGCCCCCAATCCTCCATAAAACGAAAAGCAATAACATACAGCCAAGTTTTTTATTAATTTTTGCGAAGACTGAATTTTCAAAAAAGAAGAAAATCTTGCGCAAGCAAATACTTGCTTTTATATTTACAAGCAAACGCTTGCGTATTATGGAGGCGCGAAGAGATGTTTTTCAGGCTATTGCAGACCCGAAGAGCCATTATCGGTATGATGCAAAAGCACCTGTCAATGTCAATACTATTGCTGGACAGTTTGATATAAGCCGACAAGCTATATCGCTACATTTAAAAATATTGGTAGAATGTGGTGTGCTGACGATGAAGCAACAAGGACGCAAGCGAATCTGCGAAGCAAAATTGGAAAAGCTGAACGAAGTAAATGAATGGATAACAGAGTACGGACAATTTTGGGAAACCAAATTGGACGCGTTGGGCAAATTTCTTGACAACAATAAAAAATCAAAATAATGGAAACTAAAAAATTGCCAACGGTAGAATGTCAAATGATGATAAGGAAACCAGTAGCAGAAGTTTTCGAAGCATTTATCGACCCTACCATTACCACCAGATTTTGGTTTACCAAATCAAGTGGAAAACTTGAAGAGGGAAAGGCGATAAAGTGGCAATGGGAAATGTACAATGTTTCGAGCGATGTGTTTGTAAAGGAAATCATACCCGACAAGAAAATATCCATTGAATGGGATGACCCGGCTACAACCGTCGATTTTGAGTTTACGGCTTTGACCGGCAATACCACTTATGTTATTATCAAAAATTATGGCTTCCTTCAAGCCGGTGATGACCTTATCCAAGCTATCAAAGACAATACAGGTGGATTTACAACGGTACTGGATGGGCTAAAAGCCTGGTTGGAGTTCGGCATTGAACTTAATCTTGTAAGAGATAAGTTCCCACAAACCAAGCAAAAATGATGAAGTGAACACCCTGATTTAAACAACATAAGTAATGAACAGGAAAATATTAGTCATCGAACGCACTTACGAAGTCCCGATTGAAAAAGTCTGGAAGGACAAAAAACTACTTTTTCTGCTTGTTTTCATGGGAATGGTTAGCGGTTGCTTTGCGCAGGTAAGATGGGAGATTAAAGCGGGGCTGAATTACTCCAACATCACCGCCAAAGACCTTGATGGAAGCAAAGCCACCACATCGTTTGTTCCAGGCATTTATCTTGGACTTGGAGCAGCCATCCATTTATCAGACCTATTCGCCGTTCAACCTACATTTGTGTATGCAAGACGGGGGTTTAAACAGGATGGCGTGTCGGACTTTATTGGTTTGGGAAATGATTTTGATGCGAGGGTTTCTTATATCGAGTTGCCAATTGACTTCATGTATAGTCCAAAGGTTGGCTCCGGCAACTTGTTAGTAGCGGCCGGGCCATACATCGGTTATGGAACCAGGGGCACATGGACAACAAACGGAGACGTTCTTATCGGCGACATCATGATTGTCGGGGAGGGTAACATAGCTTTTCAAAACGACAATTCCTACGCTGCCGATATGAATACCCACGTCTATGCCAAGCCATGGGATTATGGAGTACATCTTAAGTTGGGATATGCATTGTTCGGTCGATACGCTTTATCGTTTGAGATGCAACAAGGCATAGCGGATCTGCAACCAAAATGGGGGGATTATAAATATGGGGGCACGATAAGGAATAGATCCTTTGGTGCATCATTAGCCTACAGTTTTTAGTTGGGGGTGAGGCGCCACCGATGTTGTCCCCCCCCGGTGAACAGTTCGGCCCGCCACATTGCCCACGCAAATCCATCAAGCTAAGGATAACCAAATTCTACAAGCTACCTTTGCAGGATATTCGATGCCGAAAGGTTGCGGAATTACAATGGTCTACATTTGCCCTTGCCAAGCTGCCTTATCTTTCGATTGCCCCTGTTTGTTTCCGCAATATTTCAATCAAAACCCGCCAAACGCTTCAAATCAGGCAAAAAGGCGTTCGAAGATTGTAAGCTACGGGCTACTTAAGCGGAAAGGTTTGAAATATCAAAATCTTTCCGCTTCTTTGTTTCTTCTAATGTGTTGCTAATATGACACCAAAAGAAACATTACATAAATGGATTGATGCCTTTAATAAGGCGGACGTGGAAGCTATCTCCGACCTGTATGCTGACCATGCAATCAATCATCAAGTCGCCAATGAGCCGGTTGTTGGAAAAGCGGCGATCAAACAAATGTTCGCAGACGAATTTGCAACAGCCGAAATGACTTGTATTCCCGAAAACATTTTTGCAGACGGAGACTGGGCAATTTTAGAATGGAAAGACCCCAACGGTTTGCGTGGTTGTGGTTTCTTTCAAATACAACATGACAAAATTACTTTTCAGCGCGGTTATTGGGATAAATTATCCTTCCTCAAACTTCATAATCTCCCTATTCCACAATGACAGTTGGCAATGGCGCGGCTTAGACAAACTGCTAATGCTATTTAATTGACCGTTGTCATAAATCCATCGCTTCCTGATTAGCTATACGCCGTTATCTCGATCAAAGAACCTGAGTTGTCCTGCTTATCTAATTTGCCGCCCCCAGCCCGGTTCGGCCGGTCGGAATTTTGGCATTAAAAACCATTAAATTTGTAATCCGGATTGATATATGCATTGCACTCATAAAGAGTCTGGTTGCGGGTTAGGCTGGGCGATGAGGTCCCTGAATAACCCGAAGTAAGCGAAGACGTAATGGACTATAAAAACATTGCCAAGAGAATCATTGACCTACGCGATGCCGATTTGGCACTCAGGCAAAGGCTTGTGCAAAACGGACTACTGGGAGAAGGGTATAATGAGGAAATGGAGGAACTGCATAACCGGAATGCAACGTTGTTAAATGATATCATAGACAAAATTGGCTACCCGACTATTGACAAAGTAGGTGAAGAAGCGAGTGAAGCGGCCTGGCTGGTCATTCAGCATGCAATCGGACAGCCCAACTTTATGAAAAGATGCAGGGAACTATTGAAGACTGCCGTTAGTGAGCATCGTGCTGACCCCAGAAGCTTAGCTTACTTAACTGATCGAATAGCCGTATTTGAAGGGAAACCACAGCTTTACGGAACTCAATTTGATTGGGACGAAAACGGGGAGCTCAGCCCCGCTCGATACGACCGGATCGACAGGGTGAACAAACGAAGACGAGCTATCGGACTTAACACGCTCGAAGAACAGACCATTTTAATAAGACAACGGGCAAAACACGAGCGTGAAACGCCACCGAAAGACATGGACAAAAGAAAACACCAAGCTGACGCCTGGAAAAGAAAAGTCGGCTGGGCCAGATAAAACAGCAGAGACCGCGCATGGCCCAAATGGCAAATTTCGTGTGTCGTTGTGTACCGATCCGTTGTTGTCAAAACAAATGATTAGATTTGCGTAGTCCGGCTACATTGGTTTGCCGCTAAACACATGAACGCTAAATGATGGAAAAAAGCTGTAATATACGTTTCTGTTTCTTGCTATGGATAGCCTTATTTGCCGCCCCCTTTTCCTCGTTCGGCCAGCAGCCCGTTGTTTGGTCGGTTTCCATTGGCTCCGGCATCACGGATATGCGAAATCTGGGATATACGATGGACGATTTCGTATACAGTTTGCCCGGGAACGAAGAAGAGGCGATGCCTTTTCGGTATGTCAATAAACCCATAGCATTGGGTATGGCAGGAGTCGCGGTGAACGGTAACTTTAGGCGCTCAAACCTTTTCGGCTGGGAAACCGGCTTAGCTATCCGTACGGGCGGTTTCAGCATATGGAATGACAACTTCAGACAGCTGATTCCCGAAAATCCAAACGATCCCTTGCTCCCGAGGCTCGGTGCCACCAAAACGTTCCGGTATTGGGCGCTGCACCTGCCTCTTTCGCTGACATATAAACCGTTTGATGTGGTAGGATTTAAAGTCGGTATGGATGTTTATTACCAATTATCCGGCGACTTTGATGCTGGCGATAACGGCCAGGCTCCACTTGAAAGGCATATGGGAAGCCACCTGACGACTTCCTATAGACACCCGTTTAATCTGGGGGCGCACCTGGGCGCTTATTTCCCGATAGGGGAGCACTTCCGTATCGACGGCGGCTTTTTTGCGGATGTTTCCCCACGCGTAACGTTCCAGCCACCAAGCAACACCAACAGCTCGGGCTATGACAAATTCCGCGAAATGGGATTTTTCCTCAGCTTCCGGTACAATTTTGATTTTTAGGGTTTTTATACCCTACCATTAACTTTTCGGCAAACCGAAGTAAGCTTTAGCGTTGTAATAGCAGATATCTTGTATAATCTTGCCCGTCCAACCAATATCTCTTGGCAACAGTCCCCGTTCGATGTCTTCGGCAAATAGGTTGCAAAGCAGGCGCCTGAAATATTCGTGCCGCGAGTATGACAGGAAGCTGCGTGAATCCGTCAACATCCCAACGAAACAACTGATCAATCCGATGTTGGAAAGCGTGTTCATCTGCTGGGTCATGCCGTCCAACTGATCAAGAAACCACCAGCCCGAACCGAATTGCATCTTGCCCTTTATTCCTTCGCTTTGGAAATTGCCCATCATGGCTGCAAATACAGCGTTGTCTGACGGGTTAAGGTTGTAGACGATGGTTTTAGCTAAGCAGCCTTGTTCCTCCAGATCGTTGAAAAATTGCTGCATGTTTTCCGCTTGCGGAAAGTCACCGATGGAATCATATCCCGTGTCCGCGCCCAATTCGCGAAGCTTACGGCTATTGGTATTGCGCAGCGGCCCGAGGTGAAACTGCTGCACCCAGCCTTTATCGTGATAGAATTTACACAGCTCGAACAGGATCGTGTATGTAAATGTCTCTTCATATTCGGCGGCAAGCCGATCATCTCCATTAAGCACCTGCTTAAAAACCTCATCCAACGAGACGGCGGAGCTGCTTCTCCGGGGTAGACAACTCAATCCGTGATCGGCAATCCGGCACCCTTGGCTGTGGAAATAATACGCCCTATTCCAAAGCGCATCCAGCAACGTGTCCATATCGACAATGGCTACACCGCTGCTCGCCTGCAACCGTTCGATATAGTGGCGGTAATCATCGCCCCTACTCAATTGGAAGGCTTTATCGGGTCTGAAGGTGGGCAGCACCTTGGTGCCAAAACCAGACTCGGCAATGGCCTGGTGATGCCGGAGATCATCCGCTGGATCGTCTGTCGTACCCACCATGTCCACGGCAAAGTGCCGTAGCAAACCACGGGGAGAAAACTCCGGCGCCCGCAATTGTGCCTGTGTACTGTCAAAGATGGCATCCGCATTATCGGGGCTGAGCAGCTCGTGGATGCCAAACGGGTTTTTCAGTTCCATATGGGTCCAGTGGTACAACGGATTGCGCAATGTATAGGGTACGGCTTCGGCCCATTTCCTGAACTTCTCCCGGTCGTCTGCATCGCCTGTGATGTATTTTTCAGAAACGCCCAATACCCGCTGTGCACGCCATTTATAATGGTCGCCGGCAAGCCAGATGTGGGTGATATTGCGGAAGTTCGCGTCAGTAGCAATCGCATCAGGCGGAAGATGCGAGTGGTAATCTATGATGGGTAGCCCCTTCGCATAATCATGATAAAGCACTTCGGCCGTATCCGACTGCAACAAAAAATTATCATGGAGAAAATAAGCCATGGCTATTCTATTTGGTAGCGATTAATGTCCAAGAATTCCCAACTCCAGCCCCCGAAGCTCGGCGAGCCCCCGCAGACGGCCGATGGCCGAATAACCGGGAGCCGTGGTCTTTTGCAGATCATCCAGCATTTGGTGTCCGTGGTCCGGCCGAAAAGGTATGGCGCGGTTCCGCAGTTGGTTTTCGGCCGTCAGGGCTTTCATCACCGCATACATGTTCACATCGCCGTCCAGGTGATCAGCCTCAAAGAAATTGCCCTGCTCGTCCTTTTTTACGTTACGGAGATGCACAAAATAAACCCGTTCTTTTACCGCCTCGAAAATGGCCGGAATGTCATTCGATGCGCCGGCTCCCAATGAACCCGTGCAGAAACAGATGCCGTTAAAGGGTTTATCGAGCTCGCGTATGATATAAAGCAGATCTTCCTTATTGCTGGCGATGCGCGGCAAGCCCAGAATAGGATAGGGCGGATCATCAGGATGGATGGTCATCTGAATACCATTTTCTTCGCAGACATCGGCAATGGACGATAAAAACCAAATCAGGTTTTTCCGCAGTCCGTCAAAGCCGATGGCGGCATATTCGCGGATGCTCTCCCGCAGCTCTTCCAGTTCAATGCTCCGCTCACCGGGAATGCCCATGAGCACGTTGGCGCTCAATGCATCGAGCTGTGCGGGCGTATACTGCTCAAACCGACGCTTCGCCTCGTCCTTGATGGCACCCGGATAGTCCTGCTCCGCTCCTTCCCGCTTCAATATAAAAAGGTCGAAAGCCGCCAGGTCATTCCAGTCAAAATACAGCGCTTTCGACCCGTCCCGCATTTCCAGATCAAGCTGGGTACGCGTCCAGTCTAATACGGGCATAAAGTTATAGCAGATGGTTTTAATGCCCTCGGCCGCCAGATTCCGCAGGCTTTGCCGGTAATTTTCGATGTAAGGCCCGGCATCCGACCGCCGCGTTTTTATCGCTTCATGCACCGGTACACTTTCTACCACACTCCACGTCAATCCCGCGGCCTCGATGATGGCTTTCCGTTCACGGATGTCTTCCAGCGGCCACTCCGCACCGTGGGGAATATGGTGCAGTGCCGTTACCACGCCGGTCGCTCCGGCTTGTTTAATATCTTGCAGTGATACCGTATCGGCGGGTCCATACCACCGCCAAGTTTGTTCAAGTTTTTTTGCCATATTTTATCTTTTTTCTACAACCCTACGTATCAAACTCCACTCCATGCATTAAAGCCGCCATCCACCAAAATGGTTTCGCCGGAGATGAAGCCCGAGGCGTCACTCAATAAGAAAATCAACGCGCCGGTCAGTTCCTCAGGGCTCCCCATCCGGCCATAGGCCGTGTTATTTACAAAGCGTTGTGCACGATCCGTATAGGTGCCGTCCGGATTAGTCAGCAATGTCCGGTTTTGCTCCGTCAGGAAAACGCCCGGTGCAATAGCATTGACGCGCACTTTATCGCCATAGCGCTGGGCCAATTCGACGGCCATCCACTTGGTATAGCCCTCCACGGCACACTTCGCCAGGTTATAGCCCATCACGCGGGTGATGGCTTGCTGCGCGGCCAATGAAGAGATATTCACGATGGACCCTTTTCCCTTCTCGGCGATTACCCGCCCAAAGATATGCGTGGGTATCACGGTCCCGAATAAATTGAGCTCTACCGCTTTTTGTGTGTCGGCGATCTTGGCGTCGAAGAGATTCTGATCCGGACCGATAGTGGCCCCGGGAATGTTGCCGCCGGCAGCGTTCACCAAGCCATCTATGGTACCCCACGTAGCAAGTATACGGTCTTTGGCGTCATGCACGGCATGTTCATCCAACACGTCAGTGATGACGGCAATCGCCTCTCCGCCCTTGGCCCTAATGGCTTCTACACGTGCCTCCGCCCGCTCCTGATTACGCCCTAATACAGCCACTTTGGCTCCTGCCGCCGCGGTGGCAAGCGCAAATGATTCGCCTAAAACTCCCGTTGCCCCCGTGATCACGACCACCTTGCCTGCCAACGAAAACTGTTGTATTCCATCCATAGTTATCGAAATAAGGTCTATAAGTATTCAAACCCCAATATTAGTTAAAAAATAAGCTCATCCTATGCACTTTTTAAATAATTATCTACGAAAACGTTGTAGCGCTATTTAGCGAAAAAATGGGAAAACAGTTCATTTACAAAATTTTAACAATTTTATTTTAAGATCTCGTTTTAAAGCGATACTTTTGCATCCCCAACATCGAAAGGGCTTACGTGTTGAAAAATAATTAATTACAAAAAATATAGATATGACTAAAGCAGAAATTATCGCAGAAATCTCTAACAAGACCGGATTAGAGAAAGTAGATGTTCAGGAAACCGTCGAAGCTTTTTTCAAAGTCGTTAAAAATGCAATGATAGGGGGCGAGAACGTTTATGTAAGAGGTTTCGGTAGTTTTGTAGTGAAAAAAAGAGCCGAAAAAACCGCACGCAATATTTCTAAGAATACCGCCATCATCATTCCTGCTCACTACGTGCCCACATTCAAACCGGCAAAAACATTTGTAGAGAAGGTAAAAACCGGCAACAAATAATTTCTGCCTTTAAGGTAACGCATCCATCATGCAGCAACGGACCAAACAGATAGTCGCCATTACATCCATCCTGATACTGATGGGGTTTCTGCTGGCGCAACCTATCAAAGGGCTGGTCAACGAAGATAAAGGTACCGCCGTTTCAAATACCGATGCTGCGTCAAATATATCGCTAGAATGGGTATCCCAGCAGGCTAAGCAAGGGCTCAATGCCAGCATCATCAAAGAAATCTCAGATATAGAGGCGCAACTGCCAAGCGCCTCGGGTCCGGAAAAGATTGATTTATTGCAGCAGCTTGCAACCAAGTGGGACGACGTAAATCGGCCAGCGCCACTTGGATTCGTCTATGAAGAGCTCGCTACGCTCGACAATCAATTGACTTACTGGCTGAAAGCGGGCGACGCATACCGTGCCGCCTATACCAACTTACAAGACACCGCAACGGTTGCTGTCCTCAACGGACGCGCGATACAGGCTTACGAAAAGGCGCTCGAACTGGATGCAGCCAATCTGGATGCAAAAACCGGTTTAGGCAGCGCGTATGTAAGTGGTACGGCGAATCCCATGGCAGGTATCGCACTGCTGCAGGAGGTGGTCAAATCCGACCCCGATCACCTGGAGGCTAATAAAAGTTTGGGGCTGTTTTCGATGCAATCGAGGCAGTTTGACCGCGCAATCGATCGGTTCAAAACTGTCGTGTCCATACAACCGGATGCCGAATCTTATTTTTACCTCGCAACAAGTTATGAAAACATTGGGTTGAAACGCGAAGCGATAGCAGCTTTTGAAAAAAGCCGAGATCTCGCCGCGGATCCAACCCTCACTCAGTTTATCAATCGTAAAATCGATGAATTGAGTAAATAATCATTCATTTATTCATTATTAAAAAAATTAAGCTATGCCAAGCGGAAAAAAAAGAAAAAGACACAAAATGGCTACCCACAAACGTAAAAAGCGTTTAAGAAAAAACCGGCATAAGAAAAAATAACTTTGCCTGACGCAGACCCACTTCCGGGCTGGGGTATATAAATGAGCGTGATTTCACACAATTGAACTCTGCCTCACATGAACTGCCGGAAGATGGGCGTGTTGATTAAACGTATTTTATTGTTTCATTCAAAGCAGGCATTCATTGCGCAATCGCAATATGGATAGCTGAATATGCTATTTCCAATATTGCCTGCTTTGCAAAAAAAATAGCTGTTGGTAAAGGAGTTAATCATCGATTCGGCTCCCGAAAAGGGGGTCACTATCGCTTTACTTCAGGACAAACAGCTTGTAGAGCTCAGCAAGGAACAGGCGAATAACAACTACGCGGTAGGTGATATTTATTTAGGCAGGATTAAAAAGATCATGCCTGGTCTTAATGCTGCATTCGTAGATGTCGGATACTCGAAAGACGCATTCCTTCATTACCTGGACTTGGGCCCACAAGTACAGTCGCTCATCAAGCTTACCAAATTAGTAAAGAACGGCAGTTACAAAGAGAAGCTGCTTGATAGTTTAAAACTGGAAAAAGACATCAACAAAGCCGGCAAGATATCTGAGGTATTGACCCGCAATATGTTGTTGCCTGTCCAGATAGCCAAAGAGCCCATTTCCACAAAAGGGCCACGGTTAAGTTCGGATTTATCCATCGCTGGGAGATATGTGGTATTAGTACCGTTTTCAAGTGCGGTATCCATTTCCAAGCGCATAAAGGGAAATACCGAACGCAATCGACTTAAAAAGATTGTAGAAAGCATCAAACCTGCCAATTTTGGCGTTATTATCCGTACCGTATCAGAAGGCAAGGGGGTAGCCGAGCTACAGAAAGACTTATTGGATCTCATTGCGAAGTGGGAGGTTTTGACCAGCCGCCTGCGCATGGCCGAACCTACACACAAGGTCCTCGGCGAGATGGATAGAACATCGACAATTCTTCGTGATATCCTCACAGATGAGTTTACGCACATTTATGTGAATGATCCTGTGATTTACGAGGAAACACGTTCGTATGTGCAGGAAATCTCTCCTGATTTGGAGAAGATCGTTAAACTGTACAAGCACCGGGAACCGATTTTTGAGCATTTCGGCGTGGAGCGGCAAATCAAGGCTGCATTCGGAAAGACGGTAAATCTCCATGGCGGCGCATACCTGGTCATCGAACATACTGAAGCATTGCATGTGATCGACGTAAATAGTGGCAACCGCACGGCCAATAAGGAAAACCAGGAAGAAAATGCATTGCAGGTCAATATGGAGGCCGCGAAGGAAATTGCGCGCCAGCTGCGTCTGCGGGATATGGGAGGCATTGTCGTCATCGACTTTATCGACATGCATAAGCCCGCCAACCGCAAGGAATTGCATGCTTACCTGAAGCAGTGCATGGCGGCCGACCGCGCGCGGCACACCATATTACCGCCAAGTAAATTCGGATTGGTACAGATCACCAGGCAACGCGTACGTCCCGAAATGTCCATTGTCACGAACGAAAAGTGCCCTGCATGCGATGGCACAGGGGAAATCCGATCGAGTATTGTACTGATGGACGATATCGAAAATAACCTCAGTTTCATTCTTCATGAACAGAACGAAAAGGATATCACACTGTGTGTACACCCGTACATTTATGCGTACATTAAGTCTGGCTTGATTTCCCGCAGAATGAAATGGTACTTTAAATTCGGACGCTGGATCAAGGTAAAGCCCATTTCGTCTTATTACCTGACCGAGTTTCATTTTTTTAATGCCAAGGATGTCGAAATAAAACTTTGAAAAAGGGGGCCTCAGCCCCTTTTTTTATGCGGGCTTTCCGCGCAACATCGTCAAAACTTCGTCGGCCATCTCGTTGACGGTTCCTTGGTTCAGCCACTGGATGCGCAGTCCATCCTTTTCCATCTTGCGGAAATAAGTCATCTGCCGCTTAGCAAACCGGTGTATCTCCGTGTTCAGTCTTGAGAAAAACGTGCTTTCATCCATCTCGCCCGAAAGGTATTGGGTAGCGTATTTGTATTCCAACCCATAGTAGGTTAGCCGTTCCTTCGCAACGCCACTTTGCAATAACGCCTTCACTTCGTCCAACAGCCCCTTGTCAAGCCGTAGCCGAAGCCGGGCTGTAATACGTTGCCTGCGGGATTCGACAGGCGGATTGATGCCGAAGATTGCTGCGTCCGGCGCTGGCCGGGGACGCGCCGGCAGCAAATGAGCCTGGCACCACTCGGCTATTTCAATAGCACGGATGAGCCGCTTTTTGGTGCTGGTGTCGGGCTTAAAGCCCGGCGGCATCGGCAGGTGCACTAATCTTGCTGTTAACGTTTCTATGGAATGTGGCTCCAGCGCATCGCGCAATGCTGCATTAACCGGAACACCGTCGTATTCAAATCCCTGGACGACTGATTGGATATATAAGCCCGTACCTCCACAAAGTATAGGCTGTTTGCCCCGCTCTTGGATAGCATCCAACGCCTCGTAAACATCTTCCCGATACCGGCTGACATGATACGTCTCTCCGGCCTCTACAACGTCTATTAAGTAATAAGGAATGTCGCCATAAATCTCAAGATCCTTGCCGGTGCCCAGATCCATCCCTCGATATACCTGCCTCGAATCTGCACTGATTATTGCGCCATTTATACGTTTGGCTACTTCGACAGCCAATTGGGTTTTACCGGATGCCGTCGGGCCGAGGATGACCACCAGTTTCACGTCACGCGTGTTTATATGCTTTCACCAACTTGATACTACCACTGTTATAAACAGGCACAAACCCCCGATTTCTGCGTTCTTCCGCGGGCTTCTGCTGAATTTCAACCGGTAGCGCCTGCTCGTAGTATCGCTGCATCGTCCGTGTATCTACCCAGAAGACTTGAGGAGACGTTTCCCCCGCGATCGCGAAGCCTGTCTTGCGATAGCTGCTGCCATCCGTCCAATCCTTGTCCGCATAGGTCATGATATCCCCCGGATCAAACGCCTGCTGAAAGGCGTCGATAAGCTTGCTGAACCCACCCACGACCTGCATTCCCTGTTTATGGCAAAACCGGAGCAGCTCATACGAGCGGTAATCCGCTGCCTTGTTGTCCATCTTCCTTCCTCCACTGAATACGGCCACAGCCACCAGCTCACCTTCCCGGAACAACCCGAAACGGTATTTACCCGGCAGCGCCACCTGGAGATGATGGTCTTCCTGAAAGGCCATAGCCATCTGTTTATCAATACGGGCAACCACCGTATCCCGAGCATGGATACGCTGGGCAAGGCCTGCCAGTGCAGCAATCCTGTTAAGCAGTAGATCCGGCTGTTTAATACCGCGGTCTTCGTCAATGTGAATGCAACGGGCCGTGCTGTCCACGGCAATACGTTCCCCGGCGCCGCATAAGTAATAAACAATATCCGGCATTCCGTCCGCATGCAGGAGACAGGCGCTTGGCGATAGTGCCTCAAGATTAAACTCCGCATGCAGCTTAGCTTGCAAAGCCATCAGAAACTTATAAAAAGAACTGTTGACATTAAACATTGGAAACAGGCAAATGAATTACAAATGTGGCAAATTTTTCAAGACCTACCTATTTTTTGTGCAAATTAGCGATATTCGTCTACGATGAAGAAACTTTATACGGTATATTTATTGGTGGCTTTCCTTGGCGTAGCGCACGAGGCATATACCCGGCAGCACGCGCCACGGGTAAATCACACCGTCCTATTGAATAACCAGACCAGGATTGTTCCGCTGCGCGATCTTCAACGCCGGAATATTGCTTATATCATGTATAACAATGAACCGGCGCTCTCCGTTTTCGGCGAGATCTTGAAGCGCTATGCTCCGGCAGATGCGCTCCCGATACCTGCTCAGGCCGATGCCTATCGTCAACTCGATGGAGCGCTCAAGTTTTACAACACCCTTGTTTTTGTGCTAAACACGGCCGACTTAGCGAACAAGCGCCTGTTGCAGCTCATCAATGCACAGGCTGTCGGCAAAGAAGTGATATTGGCCGTGTTCGGCGACGGCACCAAACTGGCCGAATTGGATTTCTTCCATTTCCCAATAGCGTGGAATCCCGAAATTACCGAAACGGCCGTCAAAAATTCGGCGATGTCCATTTTTGGGGGAACGGCCTGCACGGCACGCCTGCCACAGTCTTTTTCTGCAAGATACGCGTCTGGTGCTGGCTTTACCACCGAACAGACGCGCCTGGAATATGCCGGCGTTGATGCATTGGGCATTGACCATACCCGCTTGGAAGCCAAAATCGACGCTATTTTGGCGGAGGCCATCCGCGAGCGGGCTACGCCAGGGGCTGTCGTCATGGCCATCAAAAGCGGCCAAGTGATTTTTGAAAAGGCGTATGGCTATCATACCTATGATCGGCAGCGGCGCACGGCGGTGTCTGACATCTTCGACTTGGCGTCCATCACCAAAATCGCTGCAACAACACCCGCCATTATGCGGCTCACCGAACGGGACATTATCAACCTGGACAGCACCATGGGATATTACTTGCTCCAAGCCCAGGGCACCAACAAGAAAGACACCAAACTGCGTGACATCATGCTCCATGAAGCCGGCTTCGTTCCCTTTATCGCTTTTTACCAGCACCTGAAACCCGGTGATCTCAGCACGGACTCATCAGCAGCCTATGCAGTGAAAGTGGCAGACAGCTGCTATATCCGTACGGGCTATTACGAAGACATCATGTGGCCTACCATGCTCCAGTCCAAGCTTAATGCTTCCGGATCGTATGTATATAGCGACGTCAGCATGTATGTTATGAAAGAGATCGCCGAGCACCAAACGGGTTTGCCCATACAGGATTATATCCAGCAAGAGTTTTACCGTCCATTGGGTATGCAAACCGCGGGTTATCTGCCCAGGCGGCGCTTTGACAAAAGCCACATCGTGCCAACTGAAAACGACAAAACGTTCAGAAAGACCTTACTGCAAGGGTATGTGCATGATCAGGGAGCGGCCATGGCCGGGGGTATCGCAGGCCACGCAGGATTGTTTGCCTCGGCAAACGACCTGGCTATCTATGGGCAATTATTGCTCAATCGGGGGACTTACGGCGGCGAGCGCTATTTCAAGGCCGAGACGATTGACCTATTTACTTCCAGGCAATCCGCCACCAGCAGGAGGGGCCTGGGGTTTGACCGCTGGGATCCCGATACCGCCAAGCACTACCCTTCGAACTTAGCCTCGGATGCCACCTTTGGGCACACCGGATATACGGGCACTTGCATCTGGATTGATCCGAAAGCGCAGCTGGTCTATATTTTTCTCTCCAACCGGGTGCATCCGGCGGTCAGCAACAAGCTGATCAGCCTCAACATCAGAGGGCGGGTGCAGGACGCCTTATATGAAGCGATCAATGCCTCAAAATCTTGACACGCTAAACGAACGGCGATAACGACTCAGGAAAAACATGGCCAAAACAAAAACGACCTATTTCTGCCAGAACTGCGGATATGAATCTGCCAAGTGGCTCGGCAAATGCCCCTCATGCAACGAATGGAACACGTTCGTGGAGGAACTTGTGGAGCCCGCAAAGGCACGTGTACCGGACTGGCGGACAGCCTCAGGCCCAGCCGCCAAACGGACAAACAAGGCTTCGCGGATACAGGAAATCGCCCATCGGGAAGAAACGCGTTACGTCACACCGGATGACGAGCTGAACCGTGTACTGGGCGGGGGTATCGTCCCCGGTTCGCTGGTGCTCATCGGCGGCGAACCTGGCATCGGAAAGTCTACGCTGATGTTGCAGCTCGCACTCAGCATGCCCGGTGCGAAGGTCCTGTATATCTCCGGTGAGGAAAGCGAGCAACAACTCAAAATGCGCGCCGAACGGCTGATGCAATCGCCGAAAGCCGAATGCTTTATCCTCACCGAGACCTCCACGCAAAACATTTTTAAAC
The DNA here is from genome assembly GCF_016533505.1 of Parapedobacter sp. ISTM3. NCBI lineage: Bacteria > Pseudomonadati > Bacteroidota > Sphingobacteriia > Sphingobacteriales > Sphingobacteriaceae > Parapedobacter > Parapedobacter sp. ISTM3. The sequence continues at coordinate 115,945 of NZ_JAENGN010000007.1, forward strand.
AAATGGATGCCATCGCTCCTCAACTGGTAATCATTGATTCCATACAGACCTTGCATTCCGCCCAAATCGATTCGGCCCCGGGCAGTGTGTCGCAGGTACGCGAATGTACGGCCGAATTATTGCGGTTTGCCAAAGAAACCGCCATCCCCGTATTCATTGTGGGGCACATCACCAAAGACGGGGCCATCGCAGGCCCCAAGGTATTGGAACACATGGTCGACACCGTACTGCAATTCGAAGGAGACCGCCATCATGTATACCGTATCTTACGCGCCATTAAAAACCGCTTCGGTTCGGCCGCCGAACTGGGCATTTATGAGATGCAGGGGTCTGGCTTGCGCGAGGTAAGCAACCCCTCGGAGATTCTGCTCTCTCAGCGCGAAGACAATATGAGTGGCATCGCTATCGCCGTGTTATTGGAAGGCGTACGTCCCATGCTTATTGAAGTGCAGGCATTAGTAGGTACCTCCGCCTATGGCACTCCGCAACGTTCCTCCACCGGGTTTGACACGCGGCGGATGAATATGCTGCTTGCCGTACTGGAAAAACGATTCGGCTTTCGGCTGAGCGCTCAGGATGTATTTCTGAATATGGCCGGAGGCCTGCGTGTGGAAGACCCTGCTATTGACTTGGCCGTCATCACGGCGATAATTTCCTCACAGCAGGACATTCCCGTGCCCGCCACTACGGCCTTCGCCGGCGAAGTGGGACTTTCGGGGGAGATCCGGGCGGTCAACCGTATCGAACAACGCATCGCCGAAGCGGAGAAACTGGGCTTTGAAACGATTTATATTTCTAAATATAACGTCAAAGGCTTGAGCACGGCTAAATACCAGATAGCCATCAAACCGGTATCCCGGGTAGAGGAAGTCTTCCAGGCCGTGTTCGGTTAGTGTTAGTTGAGTGCCTTCCCGAAAGGAGTAAAGGCAAGTCCCATCAATTTAAAATGTTGGCGGCCAAAGGGGATACCGATGATGGTGATGCAGAGCAGCAGGCCGAATACAAGGTGCGTGAGTGCGACCCATATTCCACCAAACACAATCCAAAGGATGTTCATCAGCGTGTAGAGGCACCCCGTGCTGGATGGGCGGTTGGTTACGACGGTACCAAAAGGGACCAGAGCAGCTACGGCCAACTTAAAAAGCTGGATGCCGAAGGGAATGCCCACGATAGTAAGACACAGCACCAGCCCGCCGACAAGGTACTCCAGAAAAATAAAAAAGCCGCCAAAAATAATCCAGATGAGATTGCCTAAAAAATTCATAGTGGTGAAGATAAAAAGGTAAACAATGCCTTCTCATCCAGTTTTCGCTGTTCACCCGTTTGCATATCTTTCAATGTCAAGAGTCCGCTTTGGATTTCCTCCTCCCCGATGAGGACAACATACGGTATCTTCTTGGCATCGGCATAAGCCAATTGTTTTTTAAGCTTTGCCGCGGCGGGATAAAGCTCAACGGCGATATCGGCATTACGTAGTTTTTGCAGCAAGGGCAACGCATATAGTTCTGCGAGCTTGTCGAAATTACTGATGAGTACTTTGGTAGACTGGGCAGTGCTTTCGGGGAATAATCCGAGTTCTTCCAACACATCGTATATCCGATCTGCGCCGAACGAAATGCCCACGCCGGTAAGCCCTTTGAGTCCGAACATTCCGGTAAGGTCATCGTATCGGCCGCCGCCGCCGATGCTTCCCATACGGACTTCATTGGTTGCCACTTCGAAAATACACCCCGTATAATAATTAAGTCCGCGCGCCAACGTGATGTCAACCGCCACAAAACGATTCAGCAGTGCCGTATCACCCGTCAGCTTTTCAACATAACCCAATACCGTTTCGAGCTCATCGATCCCCTGCAAGCCGATTGCTGACGACGCCAGTACTTGCTTCAGGTTTTCGATTTTTTCCATATTAGACCCTTGCAGTTGAATGATAGGCTGCAGCTTTTCCAAATCTTCCGGAGAAAAGCCGCGGTCAAGTAATTCCGTGACCACGCCATCCAGTCCAATTTTGTCAAGCTTATCAATGGCGACAGTCATGTCTACAATCAGGTCCGGCTTACCGAGCACTTCTGCGATACCGGTCAATATCTTGCGGTTGTTTAGCTTAATCGTAAAGTCGCTCAACCCCAAATTAGTAAGCGCCTCGTGATAAATAAGTACAAACTCCGCTTCATTAAGCAGGCTGTCCGAACCTACCACATCGACATCGCACTGGTAAAACTCCCGATAGCGCCCCCGTTGGGGCCTATCGGCACGCCATACCGGTTGTATCTGGAACCGTTTAAACGGTAAGGCAATCTCATGCTGACGCATCACGACATACCGAGCAAAAGGCACCGTTAGATCATAGCGCAGCGCCTTCTCGGCAATATGCGGAATCAACGGTGCCGACGCCCTGCTTTCCAGCAGTTCGGCAGGGACCTTCGCCAGGTAATCCCCCGAATTGAGGATTTTAAAAATCAGCTTATCCCCTTCGTCGCCATATTTACCTGTAAGGGTTTGCAGGTTTTCAACGGAAGGGGTCTGTATTTCACGATATCCGTATTTGGCGAATACCTTTTTGACGGTATCAAAAATGTAATTACGTTTTTCCATTTCCACGGGCGAGAAGTCGCGCGTGCCTTTTGCCAAAGCGGGTTTGATTACTGCCATAGCGCAAAGGTAGGGATTGATTTAGGATTTTAGATTTTAGATTTTAGATTTTTGCGGCACGCTAAAGGACATTCAGGGTCTCACAGGCCTTCTCAGCAGCAATTTTCTCTGCGCTTTTTTTGTTGTAATCGCGGCCGGTGCCGCATACCTCACCGTCGACCACAGCATCGATGGTGAAGATTTTGACGCTATCGCCTTCGGCGTTTTCGGTCTGCACAAAGCTCACTTCCTTGCCCGCCTGTTGGCACCATTCGATAAGCCGGCTCTTAAAATTCGTTTCGGTTTGTTCCAGTGTTTGGATATCCACATGAGGCTTGATGATCCGATTTATCAAAAAATTCTTGGTAAATACATATCCTTTATCGAGATAAATGGCGCCAATCAACGCTTCAAAAGCATCACCCAACAGCGATCCCTGTTTATTGGGATAGCTGATCATGCGCGTATCATATTGGATGAGTTCATTAAGGCCCAGCTTTTTTGACAATTGGTTAAGGTGTGCACGGCTTACGATTTTTGAGCGCATTTCGGTCAAAAAGCCTTCGCCTTTGTATGGATACTTTTTAAACAATAATTCCGCCACCACCGAACCCAGCACGGCATCTCCCAAAAACTCCAACCGCTCATTACTGTTTTTCACGCCATCTTTGACCGGTACAGCCACAGACTTGTGTCGGAAAGCCAAGTGATAAAGATGGAGATTGCCCGGCACAAAACCCAGCATATTCTTCAACGCCTTGACATACCGGCGATTAGACGAAAAATGCAGTTTGTAAATCTTTGAAAGAGGCATCTAATGACTAACTGAATACAAACATGCAAAGGGGCTAAACCCCTTTGCTGCAAATGCCTTCAAACCTATGCTTCAAACTTCTTAAATATAACGGTAGCGTTATGTCCACCAAAACCAAAGGTATTGCTCATGGCCGCGTTGACCTGCCGTTTTTCTGCCTTGTTAAAAGTGAAGTTCAGTTTCGGATCGAGGTTGGGATCATCCGTAAAATGATTGATAGTCGGAGGGACGATGTCATGCCGTACAGCCAGGATAGAGGCAATGGATTCAACGGCCCCCGCAGCCCCCAATAAGTGTCCTGTCATCGATTTTGTCGAGCTTATATTAAGTCCATAAGCGTGCTCGCCAAAGAGCTGAAGGATAGCCATGATTTCACTGGGATCCCCTACCGGAGTGGACGTACCATGTACATTGATATAATCGATATCTTTAATGGAGAGCTTTGCATCGGCCATGGCGTTGGCCATGGCAAGCCTGGCTCCGAGGCCATCAGGATGCGATGCCGTGATGTGATAGGCGTCTGCACTCATGCCTCCGCCGACGAGCTCCGCATAAATTTTCGCTCCGCGAGCTTTGGCATGTTCCAGACTTTCCAGCACAATGGCTCCGCCACCCTCACCGGCAACAAACCCATCCCTGTCTTTATCAAAAGGCCTTGACGCCGTCTTCGGATCGTCGTTGCGTGTAGACAAAGCGTGCATCGCATTAAACCCCCCAATGCCCGCTTCATTAATAATCGCCTCAGAACCGCCGCTGATAATGATATCGGCGCACCCTGTACGGATATAATTCAATGAATCGATCAATGCGTGGGTAGATGATGCACAAGCAGATACCGTGGAGAAATTGGGACCACGCAATCCATGCCGCATCGAGATGTGCCCTGGAGCGATGTCCAGAATCATCTTCGGAATAAAAAACGGATTGAATCGTGGGGTCCCATCACCTTTGGCGAAATTGCTTACTTCATCCATAAACGTCTTCAGACCGCCGATGCCAGACCCCCAAATCACGCCGATGCGATTGGTATCTAATTTATCGAACTCCAGCGAAGCGTCAGCAATCGCTTCATCGGTTACAGCCAATGCGTAATGTACAAATGGATCTACCTTCCGGGCTTCTTTGCGCTCCATGAAATCCTCAGCATTGAACCCCTTTACTTCACAAGCAAAACGGGTCTTGAACTTCGAAGCGTCAAACTTGGTGATAGGAGCAGCGCCGCTTACCCCTTTGATCAGGCTATCCCAAAATGCTGGGACAGTATTCCCAATAGGAGTAAGCGCACCTAACCCTGTTACTACTACTCTTTTAAGCTCCATTTATTACGATTAGCCTAATGAATTAGTTAGTTAACGTTTTTTTCTAAATAAGCGATTGCTTGTCCTACCGTACTGATGGTTTCAGCCTGGTCATCGGGAATAGCTACGTTGAATTCCTTTTCGAATTCCATGATCAACTCTACTGTGTCAAGTGAGTCAGCACCTAAATCATTGGTGAATGAAGCTTCCGGGGTCACTTCGTTTTCGTCTACACCTAGTTTTTCAACGATAATTGCTTTAACTCTTGATGCGATATCAGACATGATTTTATAGTTTAATTGTTTAATAAATCTGTGCAAAGAAAAATAAATTTCAGCAAATACTAAAACGTTTTTGATTTTTAGAACATTATTAAGGTTCATCCAGCATAACTAAATTATGGTTTTTATATCAATGATTTAGCCTATGGATTGCCAGTTATACGACGGTTTACTTTTGGTATATCGCTATATAGCATCTTACCTTCATTATCTTGTATATAATTGCTATACTAGTGTTTTTGTTTTTGTAAATTTGCGCTGAATATAGAAAAAACTTTGAATAAAGTCACACTAAAATACGAATTGGACCTCGATTTCGTCCTCATTGCCATTACTTCTTCACTTAGAGACTATCGCCTATGTTATTTCATCAACAAACTTACGGGGCTTAAATTGAGCAAGATAGACGACCACGAGGTTTGGATGCCGGCACCAATAGGCCTAACGCATTTCAGCCGGTATGCTGATTTTTCGGAAACATCGGACACCGAGTTTTACCTATTGGCCAACAGAGGGACAGCCGGGGGCTTCTTAATCCCTGAAATGCGTCATTCGGATTATTTTTTACTAATCAGGAACTTTATCGATGAGGAGGATTTGGCTGCCATCGAGAACCATATTACAACGATTCCGGAAGTGGTTGTCGCCAGTGAAATCTCCCCACAAAAATTGAAATCCAAAGAAAATCTAATATTTTAGCGCCATATTTGTCAAAGTGTATCAATTACACCATAACTAAACACAGGAATATCATTTTATAAATGCCTTATAGGAAGGGGCAATACAATAAACAAAACAACTCGATAAATGGAAAAGGTTCAAAAGCGAACTAAAATCGTAGCCACATTAGGGCCAGCATCGGCTAAAAAAGATGTATTAACAAGCATGATTGCCAAAGGTGTAGACGTTTGCCGGCTTAATTTTTCACACGGCAGCCAAGAAGATCACCTCAAAGTAATTCAAACCATACGGGAGATCAACCAAGAACACCAGACAAATATCAGCATCTTGGCAGACTTACAGGGTCCCAAAATCCGTATCGGGAAAATGAAGGAAGGCGGTGCGGTCTTGCTCAATGGCACACAGGTGGAAATCACTACCCAGGAGCTTATCGGTGATGAAAACCGTATTTATATTACATACGATAATTTTCCAAAAGACGTCAAAACAGATGAAATCATCTTACTCGACGATGGGAAAATCCAGCTGCGCGTACTACGGTCAAACTTTGCTGACACCGTGTGGTGCGAGGTTGTCCATGGCGGTGTGCTCACTTCCCGCAAAGGGGTAAACCTGCCCAATACTAAGGTTTCCATTCCCAGCCTTACCGAAGAAGATTTAGACAACCTTAATTTCGTTCTCCAATATGATGTCGAGTGGATAGGGATGTCGTTCGTGCGGACAGCGGAAGACATCGTGAAACTCAAAGAAGTCATTGCGGCTCAAGGCAAGTCCGCCCGTGTCATCGCAAAAATAGAGAAGCCTGAGGCGATAGATAATATTGACGCCATCATTGCTGCGACCGACGGCATCATGGTTGCCCGGGGAGACTTGGGCGTAGAAATGCCTATGGAGGATGTTCCCGTGCTTCAGAAAATGATCGTAAAGAAATGCCGCAATGCATCCAAGCCGGTCATCATTGCTACCCAGATGCTGGAAAGCATGATTACCACCCCTCGCCCTACGCGCGCGGAAGTGAATGACGTGGCCAATTCGGTGCTCGACGGAGCGGACGCAGTCATGCTGAGCGGTGAAACGTCTGTGGGAGAGTTCCCCGAAATTGTCATCGAAACCATGAGCAAAATCATTGTGCATGTCGAACGGACTTCTTACCCGTATTACAGCTCCAAGAAATCCGAGCACAGCACGGATTCCGTCATCCCGGATGCTATCTGCGGATCCTCTGTATACTTAGCCGAAAAGACCAATGCCTCGGCCATTGTCGCAATGACCTATTCCGGCTATACGGCTTTCGAAATATCGAGCTACCGCCCGAATGCAGACATTTACATCTTTACAGGCAATCCGGTATTGCTCAATACACTGAGCCTGCTATGGGGCGTAAAAACTTTCTATTACGACAAGTTTGAGAGCACCGACGGCAGTATCCACGACGTCAACTCGCTGCTGAAAGACAAAAACCTTGTGCAGCCGGGACAAATCGTCATCAATACCGCATCGACACCATTGCATAAAAAAGGCAAAACCAACACCATCAAGGTTACGGAAGTAGAATAGCGGAATAACACAACCCCAATACCATTTAGCCACCTTGGCTTCGGCCTGGGTGGCTTCTTCTTGAACAGGTTTGCTCTTGCCTCCTTCAGTACCGGAAGATCGGCGTCAGGGACCGCAGCCGGTAAAAAACAAGGCTTTCTGTGATCAGGCGCAAACAAAATATTTTCAAACTTGTAGCGTTATATATCACATTGGACAACCGTCCAGCTGGGCAATGAATAACATTCCTGCCCCTACACGTATTGATGTTGACAAAAATGATAGCTGACCAGTTTCTCATAAAAGCACAGTCTTTATTTTATTCCTTCACAGACAAAGAAAAGGCTCAGCTTATGCGGATAAAAACGCAGCAACTGACCTATTTGACGACCAAGGATCTATTTAACCTGTATCGCGCGGCCGCTGAGGTAGAGCGTGCGGGGGTCCCGGGATTGTTTATCGAAGCCGGCTGCGCGCTCGGTGGCTCGGCCATCGCCATCGGAAAGGCAAAAAGCAAGCAACGGGAATTTCGGATATACGACGCGTTTGGATTGATTCCCCCACCGTCGGAAAAGGATGATGCCGATGTACATGCTCGGTATGAAGAAATCAAAAGCGGAAAATCTAAAGGACTGGGCAACAATACCTACTATGGCTATACCGAAAATCTGAAGGAGGTCGTCACCGCCAACCTCGCTAAACACGGCGTCCCCGTCGAAACCAACAACATCAAACTGATAAAGGGATATTTCGAGGATACCCTGTATCTCACGGAGCCGGTGGCTTTCGCGCACATCGATTGCGATTGGTATGCCTCCGTGATGAGCTGCCTTGTTCAAATTGAGCCCCGTTTGTCGCCCGGCGGTGTCATTGTATTTGACGACTATTACGCGTGGTCAGGCTGCCGGTCTGCCGTGGATGAATATTTCCGCGATAAAAGCGGGTTTGAGCTTAGCAAAAAGGGCAGAAAACTCCACGTCAGAAAGGCCGCACGATAACCAGTGGCCCGCGGCGGTTCAATTTTCCGATGGTTCAATCGGAGGCAGCGTGGGTTTCTTCCGCTTCGGCAAAATAGTTAATGGTTTATCCCGGATGCTATCCGGTTGTGCCGGCGTAACCAACGGACCATGGTACAGGTTCGGCATGGATACGCAGTTATCCCCACGGTATCCATTCGGTATTTCAACACACCTGTCTCCGCGATATGCGTTGGGCATCGGATCGGTCGGAAACGACTGTAAGCGATGCTGCTTGGGGGCGGCTGCAGCGCTATCAGCCGGGCTGTTCTTTCGCGCAAATCCGTCAGCCCGCTGCTGTTTGTTGTCCGATTGCCCGTAGGCCACGGTAAAAATGCCAATAACACCTAATACGATGATGAACGCTTTCATTGTCCCAGGGAATTAGTACAATTCAAAAATAGCAAAAACACGTCAAGGCCGTCATGTTATCCCTGTTAAAATATGTTAAAACCCTGTGTATTGCTGCTTAGCTTCTGTATTTTTGTGTGGGATGAAACATAAGAGTATCGGATTGATTATCGGGTTGATGACCGTGGCCCTACTGGGGGTGATGGCCATGCAATACTTTTTTATTAAGCAATCATACATCCTGAAAGCACAGCTATTTGACGAATCGGTGAAAGCTGCGCTCAACGCGGTCGCCGCCAAGGCTGAAAAACGAGAGGTCATGCAGCTCGCCGATGCCCAGCGCAAAAACAAAGAAAAACTGGAGCGGGAGCAACGCAAGCTGGAGGAACAGTTGCGCCTAAAAACCGAGATTGAGCGGCTACGGGAAAAACAAGCCCGGCAATACGCCGCCTTCAAACGGCATGAGGAGACGCTGTTTGCACAATATCCCGTGGTGCTGCCTATTGAAAGCAATGAGTTTTATGAGACGTATCTCAATGATTCCCGGTATAAAGACTTTTTGCGCGTCAAATTTCAGACGAACGCCACGGTTGATGGCGCTTTCCAACGCAATGACAATATTGTGGGTCTCTATGCTATCCGGCAGGTGCCGTTGCTCAAAGCCAAAGATGACAGCGTGCGTTATTTTATTCCAGGCCCCATTGCATACGGCTCCACGGTTTTAAATTACGCCATCGAAACCTTACCTCCCAGGCAAGATCTCAAGCTGAAAAGCGAAATAGCCCGCAAAGAGCGCCAGCTCCAACTGCTGGAGGCCACTACGCTGATGGACACCATTGCGATACTAAGCGGCAAAAACCCCCAATTAATGGAGGATTTCGCCGCAGAGATCGAACTGTATAAACGCCCGTTGAGCCAGCGCATCGACGTTGCTTATATCAGACGCGAGCTGCGTAAGGAGCTGCTAAGCCGGGATATAAAATCCGCCTTCAACCTGGAAATAAAAGACAACCACACCACGCTGTATGCGTTCGCGAATTTTTCGGCGGAGGACCTTTCGTCCCAAAACCTGTATACCACCGAGTTATTCCGTGCGGACAATGAGCGCTCATCCGGCCGGCTTTCTGTCTATTTCCCCAATAAAGCCAACATTTTGATGGGCAACATGACGGTCATGCTGTTTTCGTCGGTCGCGCTTTTACTGGTACTCATCAGCTGTTTTGCGTACACCATCTTTACCATGCTCCGCCAAAAGAAGATTTCCGAGATGAAGACGGATTTCATCAACAACATGACGCACGAGTTTAAAACCCCCGTGGCGACCATCATGATTGCCAGCGAATCCCTGCGCGATCCCGAGATAGCATCTGATCAGACGCGGGCTGCCCGTCTCGCTAATATCATATACGACGAAAATGTGCGCTTAGGCAACCATATCGAACGGGTGCTTAACATCGCGCGCCTGGAAAAAGGAAACCTCAAATTGGAACTTCGCGATGTAGATGTTAATGACCTTGCGCAAGCCGTGGTGGATAGCATGGAGCTGCAATTGCTCAAAAACGACGCCAATGTGCACATGCATCTTGATGCAACAGATGCTACTGTCGTGGGAGACGAATTACATTTATCCAACGTGTTTTTCAATTTGATCGATAACGCGATTAAGTACAGCAAAGAAAAGCCCGACATCACCATTAAAACAAGAAATGCCGGCAGCCACATACACATTACCGTGGCCGATAAGGGCATCGGAATGAACCGTGACCAGCTTTCCAAGATTTTCGATCAGTTTTACCGCATACCCACCGGAAACCGTCACGACGTAAAAGGATTCGGTTTGGGGTTAAGCTACGTAAGTGACATTGTAAAACGATTTGGCGGCAAAGTGCAGGTAAAAAGCGAGAAGGACAAAGGAACTGCGTTTGAAATCATGCTGCCGCTCAAAGGATAGGGAGACTATTATGCAAAAAATTCTATTAGCAGAGGACGACCCCAATTTGGGCGACATCTTAAAGGACTACCTGGAACTGAAAGGAAAGTTTGACGTCACACTCTGCAAAGACGGCGACGAAGCCCTTCGCCAATTCAATAAAGAGAAATTTGACCTCTGCATCCTCGATGTGATGATGCCCCGTAAAGACGGCTTTACCTTGGGCAAAGAAATCCGGAAAGCCAACGCGGACATTCCCATTATCTTTGCCACGGCAAAAGGGATGATGGAAGACAAGACCGAAGCATTTGGCCTGGGGGGTGATGACTACATTACCAAGCCCTTCCGCGTGGAAGAGCTTTTGCTCCGTATCAACGCCTTGCTTAAGCGGGCATCCCGCGAAAAGCAAGGGGAGGAGGAACTCCCGGACAAATTCCAAATCGGGAATTACCACTTCGATTATGTCGCCCAGCAAATCAGCAGCAATGGCTATCAGCAGAAACTATCCACCAAGGAGGCTGAGTTGTTGCGCCTACTTTGCATCAAAAAGAACGATGTGCTTACCCGGGAGGAAGCCCTGCTAAAAATCTGGCACGACGACAACTATTTCAATGGCCGTAGCATGGACGTCTTTTTGAGCAAACTGCGCAAATACCTGCGCGATGATCCCAAGGTGGAAATCGTGAATGTGCATGGCAAGGGTTATAAGCTGTTGGTCAGTTAATCAGGCTGGGATAAGCGCCTTCTACAAGTTTGCTCGTTTCCGCATGACGGATGGATGGGCGCCGCGCCTGCGAATTATTTTTTGCGCATTTCAAATTTTATGCCGATATTAGCGGCCGCTTATGGAGAAAGGCAGAGGGAATGGACCCTGTGAAGCCTTAGCAACCTGTCACCAGACAAGGTGCTAAATTCTACCCCGGGTAATCGGGGAAAAATAAGCAGACACAACTCACCTTGTGCCCTCTCCCCTAAAGCAATATAAAAACGTAGGATCGCCGATTCCGAAGTAGGAGAGGCGGTAGCTGATTTGTATATTTAAATAGTTATCATACACATTGTCATGTTAAAAACCAACAATTTGGGTTACCCCCGCATCGGCGCCCTAAGGGAACTGAAGAAGGCTAACGAAGCCTATTGGGCAAAAAAAATAGGCCAGCAAGAGCTATTGGATGCTGCACGCGCTATACGCGAAAGCAATTGGAAGACCCAGCAGGATGCGGGTATTGACCTCATCCCGTCAAATGATTTCTCTTTCTATGATCAGGTGTTGGACCTCTCGCTGACCGTGGGCGCTATCCCTGCTCGTTACCAGGGCTTTCCGTTAGCAGGAGCATCTTCATACAACCTCGATTTGTATTTTGCCATGGCCCGCGGTTTCCAGCAGGACGGCCTGGATGTGACCGCCATGGAAATGACCAAATGGTTTGATACCAACTACCATTACATTGTTCCTGAATTTGTAAAAGACCAGCAGTTTCGCCTTACTTCGGAAAAGATCGTCAACGAGTTTAACGAAGCCAAGCAGTTAGGTATTGTCACCAAACCGGTATTGTTGGGTCCTATCACTTACTTGCTTTTAGGCAAGGAAAAAGAAGCCGGCTTCAACCGCTTGGATTTGATAGATCGCCTATTGCCTGTTTATGAAGAAATCCTCGGCAAACTGGCTCAAGCCGGAGCCCTGTGGATACAATTTGATGAACCGTTTTTGGCGCTGGATATCGACGACAAGACCCGGGCGCTCTATCAAACCGTCTATGATCGCCTCTCGGCCGCCGCTAATGGCATCAAGCTGTTGGTCGCCACTTATTTCGAGGCGCTGCAGGAAAATGCGCAAACGGCGCTGCGCCTGCCGGTGCAGGCGCTGCATGTCGATCTTGTACGCGGCGAAAAACAGTTGGACGAACTGTTACCTGCCGTGCCTGCCAACCTTATTCTTTCTTTGGGCGTGGTGGATGGCCGCAATATCTGGAAAAATGACTACGAAGCGTCTCTCCGGAAGATTAAACAGGCCGTGGACACATTAGGTGCAGACCGCGTTTGGGTAGCGCCGTCAAGCTCCTTACTGCATGTTCCGTTTGACCTGGATTTAGAAGACAATGAACAATCGTTGCCCGCGGAGGTCAAAAACTGGCTGGCCTTTGCCAAACAAAAGCTGGCAGAGGTAAAAGATTTGGCCGTCCTGGCAACTGGCAACGTTGACGCGGCGACATTAACCCGTTTCGAAGCCAACAGGGCTGCACAGCAAAGCCGGCGTACGTCAACGTTGATTCACCGCGAGGAGGTGAAGGCCCGTGTAAAAAGCATTACCGATGCCGACGCACAACGGACAAGTCCGTTCGCCGAACGCAAAGCAAAGCAACTCGCAAAATTCAACCTGCCGGCCTTTGCCACCACCACCATCGGCTCGTTCCCACAGACACGGGACGTCCGCAAGTGGCGGGCCGACCTGAAGAAGGGCGCCATCACGCAAGAGGAATATGATAAACTCATCGCCGAAGAAACCGAGCGGACCATCCGTCTGCAAGAAGAATTGGATATCGATGTGCTGGTGCATGGCGAATTCGAACGCAACGACATGGTGGAGTACTTCGGCGAGCAGCTCTCCGGTTATGCGTTCACCAAAAATGGGTGGGTGCAATCGTACGGTTCACGCTGCGTGAAGCCCCCCATCATCTATGGCGACGTAAGCCGCCCCGCAGATATGACCGTGCGCTGGTCTGCATATGCGCAATCGCTCACCGAACGCCCCGTGAAGGGCATGCTCACCGGACCGGTAACGATCCTGCAGTGGTCGTTCGTGCGCAATGACCAGCCGCGTTCAGAGACCACCTACCAGATTGCGCTCGCCATCCTGGATGAAGTACAGGCACTGGAAAAAGCCGGCATCAAGATCATCCAAATTGACGAGCCTGCCATCCGCGAAGGACTCCCGCTGCGTAAGGCCGACCATAAAGGATACCTTGACTGGGCGGTACGTGCGTTTCGCGTCTCCTCATCCAATGTGGAAGACGACACGCAAATCCATACGCATATGTGCTATTCAGAGTTTAATGACATCATTGAGCACATCGCGGCGATGGATGCTGATGTCATCACCATCGAAACGTCCCGCTCACAAATGGAATTGTTGGATGCCTTTGCTGACTTCAATTACCCGAATGACATTGGCCCCGGCGTTTATGACATCCATTCACCTCGTGTACCGAGCAAGGAGGAGATCGTAGCCCTGCTTGAAAAAGCAAAGGCCGTCATTCCTGCGGAGCAACTATGGGTTAATCCGGACTGCGGCCTAAAGACCCGTGCCTGGCCTGAAACCAAGGCGGCTTTGGAAGCCATGGTAGAAGCGGCCAAAACGTTGCGCGGCGTAACAGAAACGGTGTAAGTGCCTTTACGCGACAAATTTTCGCTGACTCCGGCTGCCAATAGCGGCAGCCGGACTTTTTTAACCCCCCTAAAGGCCATCGGCCATGGCCGACCCATCACCAAAAAACACTATCTTTGCCCGTATGCGGTTTGACATTATTACGGTGCTACCCCAGCTGTTGGATAGTCCTTTTGCACATTCCATCTTACAGCGTGCGCAAAAAAAGGGACTTTGCGAAATCGTTGTGCACAACCTGCGCGATTACGCCGATAATAAGCATAAAAGCGTGGACGACTACCCGTACGGGGGCGGCAGCGGCATGGTGATGCAAGTGGCCCCTTTTGCCGCTTGTATCGAGCAACTGCAAGCCCAGCGCAGCTATGATGAGATCATCTTCATGACACCTGACGGCGACACGCTCAACCAGACTATCGCCAACCACCTGTCAACCAAAGCCAACCTTATCATCCTTTGTGGGCATTATAAGGGCATTGACCAACGCATACGCGACATCTATGTGACCCGTGAACTTTCGATCGGCGACTATGTCCTCTCCGGCGGAGAGCTGCCTGCGGCGGTCTTGGTTGATGCTGTTGTACGTCTGCTCCCGGGCGTGCTATCGGATGAAACATCAGCGCTTTCGGATTCGTTCCAAGGTGGCTTATTGGACGCTCCGGTGTATACCCGGCCGGCCGACTGGAATGGGCACAAAGTTCCCGATGTATTGCTCAGTGGCAATCAGGCCGCCATCAACCAATGGCGGGACGAACAGGCCATCGCCCGGACCAAATCCCGAAGGCCGGATCTGTTGGATGACTGATTTTTTTCATTTTTACCACAAAAAATTTGTTTGGCGTTTTTTTTTTATATTTTTGCTACACTATGTTAATGAACAAGTTCCGCATCGCATTATGGTGGCGGCTCGATGGAAATAACGTCGGGCAGGCTGGGACGGTTACATGTGGTTAATCACGGCTCAAGATTTAAACATATATGCCCCGACGTTTTAAAAATCCGTCGGGTTTTTTTTGTTGTCTATTAAAAGGAAATTATGGCTTATCGATTTAAAACCAACTACAAACACTTGCTGGCGGATACCACCACGCCGGTAAGCACTTACCTCAGGCTGCGTGACGTGTTTCCAAACAGCCTGTTGCTTGAAAGCTCAGAATACCATAGCCGGGAAAACAACATGAGCTATATTTGTTGCCAGCCAATAGCAGGTATTAAACTGGATAAGGAGTTTCTCGAAATCCAGTACCCCGGCAGCCCGGTGGAAAGGAAGCCTGCTGCTGCCATCAACCTTCGTGAAGAAGTTTCCCTGTTCAGGCAAGCGTTTGAAGAAACACGCGTATTGGATGCTAATGTCATTTCCAATGGCCTGTTTGGCTTCTTTACGTTTGATACGGTAGCTCACTTTGAGGATATCGAATTGAAAAGCCCGATCGATCCCAACCGCAATATTCCTTACTTGCAATACCATGTCTATCGGTATGTCATTGCCATCGATCATTTCCGCAATCAGCTTTATATCTTCGAGCATCAACTTGAAAACGAAGAAAGCCCCTCCGGATTGGAAAAAATCCAATACCTTATCCAAAACAAAAACTTCCCCGAATACAGCTTTTCCATCAACGGTGGAGAAACGTCAAACATGACCGATGAGGGGTTTAAAGCCCTGGTAGAAAAAATGAAGACCCACATTTACCGGGGTGATGTTTTCCAGATTGTGCCGTCCAGGAGCTTTTCCCGGCCATTCTTAGGCGATGAATTCAACGTATACCGTTCGCTACGCTCCATCAACCCTTCACCGTACCTGTTTTATTTCGACTACGGTGACTTCAAATTATTCGGCTCCTCGCCCGAAGCCCAATTGACCATCCGCAACAATGAAGCGACCATTTACCCCATTGCCGGTACGTTCAAGCGTAGCGGCAACCAAGAACGGGATGAAAAAATTGCTGAAGCCCTTAAGGAAGACCCTAAGGAAAACGCCGAACATGTTATGCTGGTCGATCTTGCCCGCAACGATTTAAGCCGTCACTGTGCGCATGTACACGTCAAATCTTACAAGGAGACGCAGTATTACTCCCATATTATCCACTTGGTTTCCAAAGTCTGCGGTACACTGAAAAAAGGAATAAACTCTTTTGATGTCGTGGGAGATACATTTCCGGCCGGGACGCTTAGCGGAGCACCCAAACATATGGCCATGCAGTTGATCGATCGCTATGAAAACCAGCAGCGCAGCTTTTATAGCGGAGCCATCGGCTATATGGGCTTTAATGGCGATTTCAACCACGCCATCATGATACGTTCGTTCTTAAGCCGCAACAACACCCTTCATTATCAAGCCGGCGCAGGCATTGTTGCCGATTCAAATCCCGAAAACGAGCTTCAGGAAGTCAATAACAAAATTGCCGCCCTGCGCAAAGCGCTGGAACTGGCACAAGATATTTAATACGACAATGAACAACCCACAACAATCATCACCACGGATATTGGTGGTAGACAATTACGACTCTTTCACCTTCAACCTCGTGCACCTCCTGCATGAATGCGGGCATGATGCCACGGTATGGCGCAATGATAAGTTTGCGCTGGAAGATGTAGCGGCTTTCGACAAAATCCTGCTTTCGCCCGGGCCGGGCATTCCGCAGGAGGCCGGATTACTGCTTGATGTCATCCGCGAATACGGGCCAACGAAAAGCATTCTCGGTATCTGCCTTGGCCAACAGGCCATCGCCGAAGTGTATGGCGGCTCCCTTTATAATCTTGCCAAGCCAGTACATGGTATGGCCATGCCGCTATCGGTTACGGTATCTGACGAGCCCCTATTCAGCGGCCTGCCGTCCTCGTTTTCCGTAGGACGCTATCATTCCTGGGCGGTATCGCGGGAGCAATTACCCGATGTCCTCCGCATCACCGCCGAGGATGACTACGGAGTCATCATGGGCCTCTCGCACCGCACATTGGATGTAAAGGGGCTACAATTCCATCCCGAATCGGTACTCACCCAATATGGCAAGGAGATGATTGCCAACTGGCTGTCGTCAACACCCCAGCATCGATCACCGATCACCGGCCACCCTTCACTGGCCGCAGATCACCCTTCACCGACCATTGACCACTGAAAAAAAATGACTATCTTAGATACCATCATCGCCAAAAAAAGACAGGAAGTCGAACAGGCAAAAGCAACCCTTTCGATAACCGATTTGGAAAGGAAACCGCTATTTTCCCGAGCATGTTTTTCGCTGCGCGAATTTGTATTGTCGCCCGGCAAAAACGGCATCATCGCCGAATATAAGCGCGCTTCGCCATCCAAGGGAATCATTAACGATCGCTCACCCGTGGAGGAAGTCGTTGCCGGCTACCAGGCCGCCCACGTGTCAGCAGTCTCCGTACTTACTGATTCGGAGTTTTTTAGCGGCAGCCTCAATGACCTGACGGCCGCGCGTGACGCACTGCTTATTCCCCTGCTCCGTAAGGAGTTTATCATTGACGAGTATCAGCTGTTTGAAGCCAAAGCGCATGGTGCGGATGTTATCTTGTTGATTGCGGCGGTCCTCCGGCCAAGTGAGATCAAGTCGTTGTCTGAAACGGCACAATCACTGGGCCTCAGCGTCCTACTGGAAGTGCACGGACACGACGAACTCGACCGCAGCATCATGGACAGCGTAGATGCCATCGGCGTAAACAACCGCAACTTGAAAGACTTTACGGTATCACTGGAGCATTCGCTGGGACTGGCCGATTCGATTCCAGACCGGTTTATCAAGGTTTCAGAAAGTGGCATCAGCAATGCCGCCACTATCAAGCGGCTGCGCCAAGCAGGATTCCAAGCCTTCCTGATTGGCGAAAATTTCATGAAGACCGGAGATCCCGCACAAGCCATACAGCACTTCGTTGCGTCTTTGCAGTCATCCGATTAGCAAAAATTTACGTATTTTTGCACCGGACATCAACGATCCTTACATGACTGTCAAAATAGGCAATATTGATCTCGGTGAATTTCCACTGCTCCTTGCACCGATGGAGGATGTCAGTGATCCGCCTTTCCGCTTTGTATGCAAACAAAACGGGGTGGACATGATGTACACCGAATTCATCTCGTCGGAGGGGCTCATCCGCGACGCAGCCAAAAGCCGACAGAAACTGGACATATTCGAATACGAGCGCCCCATCGGCATTCAGATTTTTGGCAGCGACATCGATACCATGCGCGAAGCAACGGAGATTGCCTCTCAGGCGGGGCCGGACCTCATCGATATCAACTATGGCTGCCCCGTCAAAAATGTGGCCTGCCGTGGGGCCGGAGCCAGCCTGCTGCAGGATATAGACAAGATGACGGCCATGACCAAGGCCGTGGTGGGGGCCACGCATCTGCCCGTGACGGTCAAGACGCGCCTTGGTTGGGACGATAACACCAAGAATGTGTATGAGGTCGCCGAACGCCTTCAGGATGTCGGCATTCAAGCCTTGAGCATTCATGGCCGCACACGCGCGCAGCTTTACAAGGGACAAGCCGATTGGCACCTCATCCGGGAGGTAAAACGCAACCCCCGCATCCAAATTCCTATTTTCGGCAATGGCGACGTCGACAGTGTGGAGAAGGCTGCCGCATGGCGCATGGAGTATGAAGTAGACGGCATCATGATTGGCCGTGCATCGATTGGGTACCCGTGGATATTCCGCGAAATTAAGCACTTTTTCCAAACAGGCGAATACCTCCCTGGCCCCACCATTGCCGAACGGGTGGCTGTCTGCCGCACACACTTCGAGAAATCCATTGCGTGGAAAGGGGAGAAAACCGGTGTCTTCGAAATGCGGCGTCACTACGCCAACTATTTCAAAGGCATTCCGCATTTCAAGGAGTATCGCATGAAACTGGTTTCCCTTACGGCTATTGCCGACATCCACGCCGTGCTCGATGAAATCAGTGAGCAGTTTGAGCCCGAATGGGCTTAACGAGCGCTTCGCTTAAAAACCGCCAGCAACATTTTCCGCTCCAGCAGAAGCGTCACGCCAATAAACCCCAGGAAAAGGAGGTTTCCAACGTATACATTCCTATCGAAGACACTGAAGGACAGCCAGCAGATGCCAGCACCTGCCAAGATATAGCCCAATGCCTTGCCTACCCGATAAGGAATGGGGTATCGCTGCTGTCCCCAGAAGTAGGAAAGTGCTACCATACAACAATAAACGACCAGCGTAATCCAGACCGAGGCAACATAGCTATACCGCGGGATGAACACGAAATTGAGCACCAAGGTGATGACAGCGCCAATACCTGAAATATAAAGACCAAAGCGCGTCTGATCCGAAAGCTTATACCAAATCGATAAATTTACATAAATACCCAATAAAACATAGCCCATAAGCAAGATCGGGACAATGTGCAAACCCGACCAATAGAGCGCCATGTCCGCCTCGCTTCCGCCGCGTATAAAATATTTCAGCCATTCGATATTGACCGTGATGCCGACCATCACCAGTACCATGGCAATCACAAAATAATCCATGATGATCGCATAAACGCTACGGGCATTCGCATTTTTTGCGTAGCTGAAAAAAAACGGTTCGGCCCCCAGGCGGAATGCCTGTACGAAAAGGCTAAGAAAGACCGCAATGCGGGAGACTGCGCCATATATGCCGTTATCCACCTCTCCTGCTTTTCCCGGCACCAGGAGGGGGATCATCATCTTATCGAGGTACTCGTTGATGATAAACGAAATGTTGGCAACCAATACGGGAAAGCTGTACGAAAGCATGTCAACCAGAAGCTTGCGATCAGGCCGTAGCCGAATCTTCCGCAGTTCAGGAAGCAGAAGCACGAGCGTAAGCCCGCTGGCAGCAAGATTGGCCAAAAAAACGTAGCCCAACCATCCCTGTCGATACCACCCTTCAAAGTAGGGAACCCATGCGGGCATGTGGTGCAATGCCCACGGAATAACCACGATAAACAGTAGGTTGAGCCCCACCAACGTCAGGACATTCAGGAGTTTCACCACCGCAAACCGAATCGGGCGCCCGTCGGCCCGCAGCTGCGCAAAAGGTATAACAGCCAATGCATCTGCCGCCAGAATGACCGCAAAATAGCGAACATATCGAGGATAGTCGTCGCCCTGACCACCATTGTCGAGCCATGCTGCGATAGTCGGTGTAAATAAAAAAACGGTAATGACAAATAAGACGGAAACGAACAGAATGACAAGGAAACTGTTGCTGAGAACCCTTTCCTTGTTGTTTTCGTGCTTCTGTAGGTATCGGAAAAAGGTGGTTTCCATTCCGAATGCCAGAACAGCCTGTACCATCGCCGCCCAACTATACAAATGGGTGAAAATGCCATAAACAGCCGTTGGAAACTTCCTTACGAACAGCGGCGTCAGCACAAAGTTGATCAGCCGCGCAACGATGGTGCTCAGCCCGTAAATAGCGGTTTGTCCGGCAAATTTTTGAAGTACAGACAAGTTCTTAAAACATTACGATCAGTCACGCGATTTCCTGATGACCTCAAAGTTACGATAGTTTTTCATTTCGCCTTCCTCGCAATCGACTTTTTCGACTACCGCCCCTTCGGGCCCCTCCTGGCACCATTCCAAGAACGATTCAAGCGCAAATGAATCGCCTTCCGCTTCAATATATACGGTACCTTCAGGTTTGTTTCGGGCCGTTCCTTTCACGCCCAGCTGGTCAGCCACCGCCTTGGTCGTCAGTCGGAAATACACACCCTGCACTTTTCCGTACACCGTGATGTTGAGGTGTTTCAGCTCATGTTCGTTTGCCATTGCCGGAGATCGTAAATTACCTCCAAAAATAAAAAGTATCACCGAAAAATGCGTTGCGTTTCTCAGATTAGCAATCACTTGTTAAAAAAATAGGCAAATAGTCCAATGTCCTATTTGCCTAACCTGACTTATCAGCGTACTAAACGAAGGGTTGCTACCACAGGCAGGTGATCCGATGGATACCGTTGATCCTTCGCATCCGTCAGCACGGCATATTTCGTCACTTCAAAGTGGTCACTTACCAATACATAGTCTATGCGGTTGCGCAACGGGGCAGTAAACCGGAAGCCGTTTGACGTGCCCACAGGTCCGTAAGGAGGCATCTTGGTAGCGCTATAGGCATCGTTGAGCAAGGCCGACAGGCCTTTAATCTGTTCCGTTTCGGGCGTGGAGTTGAAATCGCCGGTACAGATAACAGGCAGCTCCCCCGCGATTTCCTTAATTTTCGCCACCATCAGCTTCCCTGATTCTCGGCGAGCAACCACCCCTTGGTGATCAAAGTGGGCATTGAACACGTAAAACGCCCTTTGAGTGTTTTTATCGGTCATTTTTACCCATGAACAAATTCTGTTGCAACACGTGGCGTCCCATCCCAGTCCAGGTACTTCCGGAGTTTCGCTCAGCCAAAAATTGCCGGAGTCGATGATTTCGAAGCGGTCTTTCTTGTAAAGGATAGCCGAGTGTTCGCCGCCTTGTTGGCCGTCGTCGCGCCCAGCACCGAAATAGGCATACCCTGGCATTTCCAACAGATCGTTGATCTGATGGATAAATGCCTCCTGCGTGCCAACGATATCGAAATCGTGATATTGGATAAGTGCTTTGACGTTCGCTTTGCGGTGCGGCCAGGCGTTCAGGCTATCGCGTGGCGTGTCCATCCGCAGGTTATAGCTGGCAACGTTTAAGGTAGACCGCCGTTCCTGTGCGTTAACCCCGCCCAGCAGGGTTAACGACATTAAGATGATGAAGAACTTGTTCATCGTTACCATCCCGGATTTTGGCCTAATGCAGGATTCAGTTCGCGGTCGGCCTGTGGTATCGGGTACAGGTATTTCCGGTCCTGCCACTCGCGGGGCCCCGGATTGTGAATCACCTCTCCCGATGTGCCGTTGGAAAGCTGCGCACGCCCCGCTGCCGTGGATGGCGATACATCCACAAAAGCCACTGATGGGTTGGAAGGTGCCGGGCGGCTGCCCTGATAAAAACAAACATCCATTATGCCATCCTCATTCAGATCGTATTCGCCCAATGCGGGCACATACATGCCGTTCATCGGAGCGCTTTCGAACAGATCGCCGAGGCGCCACCGCCTTAAATCATCCGGGCGAAGTCCTTCAAACACCAGTTCCACTGTTCGTTCACGGATAACTTCCAACAGAATCGGGTCGGTAAACCGTCCTTGGTAGTAGGACAACAGATACGGATCAGCCGAGGCGGGCAATGTCGTCAAGGTTGGTCCGGTAATGCCAGCACGGGCGCGGATCGCTCCAATGGTTGCCGACCAGTCGGCAATGGTCATGTTGCCCAGTTCAGCCAAGGCCTCGGCTTTATTCAGCAACACTTCGGCCCAGCGCATGATGATGTGTGCATTGTCATTTCTGCTTTCATCATCATAAGGAAAACGCTCATCGTAACACCACTTGATGGGTTGGTAGCCAGTGAATGTCTGGTTAAAATTGGGCGGCGCGATGACGGGGACGCCATTTTCCGTGCGGTGGTAATCGCCCGACCGGATGGTCTGCTTCAGCCTCAGATCGCGGCCTTTCACTTCCTCGGCAAACGGGGTGGTCCGATAATCGGGATCATCGGTAAAACGTGTGCCGTCAAGGTTGAGGTACATGTTGACGAAGTTGCGGGTGAGGCTGGGCCGATTGCCAAAGGTGGGGCTGATAAACCGGCGGTTTGCCGAGCTGAACACCTGTAAGTTGGCGTCCAGGGTGACGGCCAGTATGGTTTCATCGGCATAAGGCATACGGGTGATGAATAATTCGCGGTAAGACAAGCTTTCATTGGCCGATTGGTGCAGCGTAAACCCGGTAATCCCGTTGGCTGCATCCACTACATGCTGGAACCAGGCGTTTGCCGTAGCTTGCATCTCGTACTGGCCGTGGTATTTTCTGAAGGACGCCTCAAAAAGGCAAATTCTCGTCTTATACGCCCGAGCGACATTTTTGGTGATTCGGGTACACGTCGGATCGGTTTCCAGCGCAATGTTTTCGATGGCAAAATCCAGATCGGCCAGCACATGGTCCATCACGGTAAAGCGGTCCGTACGTGAGCCGTATAAGGTTTCCGAATCGTTGACGTCGATCGTCTTATCGATCCAGGGCACATCGCCAAAACGCCTGACTTTTTCAAAATAAAACAGCGCACGGAAAAACCTCGCCAAACCCAGAAAATGGTTCCTTTCGGCAACAGTGCTTTGCTCCGCATTTTCAATGAAGTAATTGATGTTGCGCAGTGCCGTCCACGACCATCCACTGCTGGTTATGGGACTCAATGCACCGGGTGACAATAGGTTGTCCACGCCGTTTCGTGCGACGACGTCGGAAACGTCATCGCCGTTAAAAACACCTTGGTCTGTTCCGGGCAGAATGTCGTAAAATGAATTGGCATAAAGCTCCATGCCGCTTGCCGATCCAAAAATAGCCTGATTCGTGGCAGTATCTACGGGAATTTCCTCCAGGTTACAGGACGCCAATGACAAGCTCGCCATGGCGATCAGCAAATATTGAAAAATCTTCATCATGGTGATCGTTAAAAATTAAGTGTTAATCCTGCCGAGATAGAACGCATCATCGGGTAGTTGTAGCCGTCCCCGCTATTTCCCCCGCTCAGATCGCGGTCAGAGCCGTAAATACTGGTGACGTCGGTATCGCGGGTCCATTTATACATAGGCGACCAAGTCCACAGGTTTTCGGCCGAAAGGTATACCGTCAGCCCCTTGGCATGCAGTTTGGATAAGGCGCGTTGCGGAATAGCATACCCCACCTGCAGGTTGCGCAACCGGATGTATGATGCATCCTGCAAGAAGCGATCATTGGCTACCTGCAATGCCCGCCCGCTTCCCTGGGCGATATAGCCCACAAGGCGGGGCAAATAGGCGTCAAAATTACCGAGCTCTTCCCGGAACATGTTATCCTGGTGCCAGCGCGGATATTGATTATACGGGCGGTTATATTGCCCCCAGAACCGTGCTTCGGCAGACGGATACCAGTCTTGCTTCAGTACTCCCTGGAAAAATGCGGAGAGGAAGAAACCGTTCCAGTCACCAGACAGGTTGATGCCGTATGCATACCGGGGTTCGGAGTTGCCGATGATCGTCTTGTCTCCCGAATTGCCAACACGGTTTTCCCCATGGAAAATGACGTCATCCCCATCCAGGTTGACAAACTTCAGGTCTCCGGGATAGTTTCTCCGAGTATTCGTATTCGGGATGTTGTGCTGTGAAGGCGAATTGGCAATTTCCTCTTCCGAACGGAACAGCCCTTCAACGCGGTAACCCCAGATTTCCCCTATCCGTTGCCCGGTATAATGAGGGAGCGCAAGGCTCAGCTCCTGGTTGTTGTACTTGGTGATGGTTGCATAAGAGTCTGCCATAAAGACTTTAATGCCGTAAGCGAACGGCTTGCCGGCCATTTCAAAACGGTCCTGCCAATTTACGGTCACTTCCCACCCGGTAGTTTCCAGGTCGGCATAGTTACCGCGCGGTACGGCGGTGCCGTAGATAGCCGGCAGGGTTGGGCCAGCGGTAAACATGTCGGACGTCCACCGGCGATAAAGCTCGCCCACGAATTGCAGGCGGTTGTTCAAGCTTCCAATATCCAGCCCGATATTCCCGGTTGTCACCGTTTCCCAGGTCAAGCCTGCGGGAATCACACCGGGTTGTCCGGTTTGCTGCGGACGGATGCCATTAATGATCCGGCCGGACTGGGAAATCCTGAAATTTTCGGTGAATTCGTACGGGTTGATATTGCCGTTGCCCAAGGAGCCGTAAGATGCCCGCAGTTTAACGTTTGACAGGACCGCGGGATTGACGTTCCAGAACGATTCTTCCGACAAACGCCACCCGACGGATGCAGAGGGGAAGAACGCCCACTGCTGATCAGTCGGGAATTTCGAAGAACCGTCGTAGCGGCCCACAAGCTCAAGCAGGTAGCGCTCTTTGAAATTATAGTTCACCCGGAAAAAGCCGCCTGCGATGGCCCATTTCTGGTGTCCACCTGTGGTTACGATCCCCTGCCCCAGGGCAAGGTTGATGTCGTCAGCATCCTCGTACACGATACCATTTCGCCGCACGGTCAGGTTTTTGTACAACGATTGCTCATAGTTGAAGCCGGCCAGCAACGTAAGATGATGTGCGTCGGCAAAATTTTTCACGTAGTCCGCGTACAGGTTGGTCGCCAGGTACTCGGTGGTTCGGCGACGTTCCTCCAAGTCGTTCGTATTGGTTCCCGTATAGCCGGTTACTCCCTCAAAACGGCTGTAGGGTACCTGAACCCGCTTCTGGCTGGATCCGATATCGTTGTTCTGAAACGTAAAATCGCCGCGCACGGTCAGGCTTTTATCAAAAAATTCAGCCCGGAGTGCCGTGCGGTTGCGCAGGAAGCGTTGTTCGGTGTCTATACCATTCCGTCCGATATAATAGTCACCCACGGTATACGCTGCGGAGAAAGACAACGAACCATCCGGATTCAGAAGCGGTGCAAGGGGGTGCCCTTCGTCTGCCATGTTCCGCCAGATGCCACTGCCTTCACCGACGTTAAGCGGTTGGAAGTAACGCATTTTGGAGTATTCAGCATTGTTTTCGACCTGTAGCCAAGGCGTCAGTTGGATCGTACCCTTCGCACGGAGGTTGTGCATGCTGTAGTCGTCTGAGTTATATCGGTAAAGCCCATCCTGCCCGTTAAAGCGCCCGCTGACATAAAACGATGCTTTATCATTGCCTCCGGTCAGTGACAAGTTATGGTCCTGTGCGAAAAACCGATCTTTCATAAGCTCACGGTACCAGTCCGTGCTATAATAGTATTGGTATTCGCCGGTAGCGGGATCGACCTCGACCCGGGGTAGGGAGGGGTCTTCCCAGCGCCGTTTTATCTCCTCCAGGTATGCCGGTGAAAACGGAAGGGTTTTATTGACAGCAGTTGGCGTATTTCCATTGTCATTCCAGCGCGACCAGGCATCACTGAAGCCTTGTGCCCAGGGATATGAATCGGTTATGTTGTCAGGCACGGCAGTAGGCGCCCGTGACGAAAAGTTGGTCGAATACGTAATTGATGTGAGTCCTTCGACCGCTTTCTTGGTGGTGATCAATACCACACCGAACGCTGCCCGTGCTCCATAAATAGAGGCGGAAGAAGCATCCTTCAGTACCGAGATGCTTTCGATGTCGTTTGGGTTCAGCATCCGCGGATCGCCCTCTACGCCATCGATCAAAACCAACGCACTGCCTTCTTGGCCAACAGACGTCATGCCCCGTACATTAAAAGCCGGAGACTGGGTCGGTTTCCCGTCCAACAGCTGGATATTTAAGTTGGGGACGACCCCAACGAGTCCTTGGGCAACGTTTGTAATGGGTCGCTTTTCCAACACTTCAGGACCAATCTGGTCAACGGCGCCGGTAAGGTTTGCCTTGCGCTGTGTTCCATAACCCACCACGATCACCTCATCCAGGCCGCTCACCTGCTCACGGAGGGAAACATTGATGACATTGTCGCTTGAAACAGGTAGTTCCTGTGAAGCATAGCCAATAATTGAAAACAAGAGAGACTGATCGCGGTTGGGTAAGCGAACGCTGTAATAGCCGTCCGCTGTGGTAGTTACCACCGTTTTGCCGCCCTTAACAGCGACGGTGACCCCCTCCAAGGGCTGCCCTTGTTCATTCGTCACCCGCCCGGTAATCACAATCTCCTGGACGTTTCGTTTTCTTGTGCCCGCTATGGTGGGGTCGTAGCCGGGGATACGGGTGATGATGATGTTTTGCGACACCAGCTTATACCCCAACCCCTGTCCTTTGAGGCTTTCTGAGAGCGCCTCTTCAATTGAAGCATTTTGAAGATTAATGTTGACCGGCTTGGTATTCCGGATGATGTGTGCGTCGTAAAAAATATGATAGCCTGTTTGCCGCTTGATGTCTTTAAATACTTCTATCAGCGTTACCTGGTTTTTCTGAAGCGTAATGCGTTGGGCATATGTAAAGGCACTTACCTGCAAGCAGCTGATTAACAACAAAATACAGGACAATTTCATAGCCAATAAGTAGTTGGGCATCACACATTTACGAAGACAATTGTAATGTGCGGTAAAAAATTTATACATTTGAATAGGGTTTATAGAAAAAATTCATTCGATTTCTTATTTCATTAAATCCTTTGGCCCAAAGCCACGCGCATCAGGAGCGGTCGCAACGCTCCTGATTGCCTTTTAGCCTCGGTTACTGTCTCCACTTAGGCTACTATGTCATGACGATTACCCTCCTTCCTGTAATTTTGAACCGGATGGATCCGGTGAGCGCTATCGTTTTCAACAACGTTTCGAAATCTTCAAACCGTGAAATGGTACCCCCGAAATATTTGTTAGCCATATCACCTTGATATTCCACTTCGATATCATACCACCTGGCAATAACATTCATGACCTGGCTGATATGTTCGTCATCGGAAAACGCAAAATACCCATTTTTCCAAGCGATGTACTGCTCCACATCCACTGAACGGATTTTCGTTGCCGCTCCCCGCACCACGCTTTGGTCACCGGGCTTTAATACATCCAAATGGTTGGCGGCCAAATTCCTGATTTGGACGGAGCCTTCCACCAAGGTAGTCTTTACGTCGGATTCGTCGGGATAAGCTGCTATATTAAATTGCGTACCAAGAACCTCTACGGTTTGATTCTTTGTTTTCACCACAAACGGTATTTTTTTCTGCCCGCGTACTTCAAAGTACGCTTCGCCTTCCAGTTCGACGATACGTTCGCTCCCCGTAAAGCTGCCTGGGTATTTCAACGTAGAGGCCGAGTTGAGCCAAACATTGGTGCCATCAGATAGGGTGATTTGGTAGGTGCCGCCCCTGGGAGCGGTTATCAGCATCGGCTCCCGCACTTCATTTTCGCCCGAATGCCCCTGTCCTCCATCCACAACTACGCTTCCATCCCCATAGGTAATCCGGTCGCCCATGACGATGCCCGAATGGTCCGAACTTAAGTCAATTTCTCGCCCGTCGGCCAATGTCAATACCGCCTTATTGCCTCCGGGGACAATGGGCTGCTCAATATCCACCACAGCAGCCTGGTCTTTCTTCGCCTCCCGGCCGGGCCAACGGCCATCACGGAAAAGCAAAATACCTGCGCACAGCAATGCGGCGGCCCCGGCCAACCAGCCCCAGTAAAGGCTTCGCTTGAATGGTTTTGCTGCCATAGGCTGCGCCAACGGTGCATCGGGCGCCTCATTTACATGCCGGAGGATACCTTGATACATGGCGTCACTGGAAGCCGGTGCTATCGGCTCATCGTCCATCCGCTGCCATAGTTCATCGACCACGTCACTTAAGGCATCATCCATGCGCTCATGCTGCACATACTGCTTTAATTCCCGCAGCTCATCTGCACTGATTTCATCGGCAAGATAACGTTGAAGCAAATAGCGTAAATGTGCTCTGTCCATCATGGTACGTCCTAAATATATACGAGCAGCACTGTCTTTCCGAACGAATTACTGCAATTATATAAGAATAAACGGATGGAATGGGCGGATGGACTATCGGTTCATATATTTTTTACCAATAAATCATCCCTTGTTGGGTAAAGCGGAGTTTTAGCGTCCTTAATGCATTGACCATGTGGTTCCTCACCGTATTGGGCGAAATCTGCAACCGTTCTGCTATTTCGTCATAGGATAGCCCCTCATCCCTGCTCAACGTGAAAACCTGCTGTTGCTGGGCGGGCAGCGAATTGATGGATTCCCGCGCAAAACGATTGAGATCCTCAAAGAAAACGGTTTCTTCAGTGTTGTTCGTGGAATTAGCAGCGAACACCTTCACGTAATCCGAGGCATTGGTTTCCGCCAGCTTCTTCCGAAAATGGTCTATGGCAAGCCGTTTAGCGATTAAGTAAATATAGGGATACAATGGTTGTTCGCCATCCAGTTTGTGCCGGTTCATCCATAGGGAGATGAACGTTTCTTGCAACACTTCTTCGGTTTTCGCCGTGTCTTTGAGCAAAGCAAGAATCAGCCTGTAAATCCGACCATGCAATTGATCGTAAATTGCCCTGAAAGCGGCCTCCTCCCCGTCACGCAAACGGGCAATCAACGCTGGATCGACACAGGTAGACATGGCAAATTATCTCCTCGTTTGAATTTGTGGATTATCCTTGGTGCCAACAAACATAACGCTATTTTTTAAACCACACAAGGATATGTTTCGCCAACAAAAATAGGGGGGTTAACTAAAGTTTGTATGCAATTCGTATTAAGTTTATGTTAGCAGCGGCAATGCATGCCATTCACGGCGCCGCATCTACTTTTTCCACCACCGCTACGGCACGCTTCCCCGCCGCAGGCAAAAGCACAAGGTAATAATAAACAATAAAACCGATGCCAAAACTGAATGGTATAGCCGTGTAATATCGAAGCGAATCGTGTTCAGGCCAGAAAAATTCAAAGGTCATCCATGTGCAGTTGGCACATATCCAACATAAAATGGCCAGATTGTGATACAGCTCACTCTTGATGTATCGGGTTTGGATGGTTATTTTGACGGCCAACAGCAGCGTCGGGATGACCATCACCATGCCCAGGGGTTGCCAGAGCATGGCCCAGCTAATGTCTTTGATTAACCAAAAAACGATATGTAAGTTTTCCGAAAAACGGAAACGAGCCGGTACTTGATAGACGGGTTCGTCTGTTAATGGTGGTTGCATGTACTGATTTATGTAATTTTGAAAGCCATCGCCGGAACAACGAACTCCTTTCAGGGTTCGAAAATATTTCTTTTCACACACATACGCAAGGGTAGGACCGGATTAAATCCTTAGCTTTGTATCCACATGAGCAACATCATACCGCCCGCGCTGGTTCGCCGATTAGGTAATCTCGCCGGGTTTGACACCGTGGCTTTTGAGTCCGTACATGAGCGGGAAGGGGGTGTTACGTCCATCCGGATTAACCCAGCAAAAGCCAGTAAGCTTGATCTCGCCTCACTTGACCGGGTGCCTTGGTGCGACAACGGCTTTTACCTGCCCGATCGCCCTATCTTCACCCTGGACCCGCTGTTTCATGCCGGCTGTTATTATGTCCAAGAGGCGTCCTCGATGTTTATTGCCCATGCGATAAAAACGCTGGCATTGGACGGCCAACCGGTGGTGGCACTGGACCTTT
Source organism: Parapedobacter sp. ISTM3 (assembly GCF_016533505.1). Classification (NCBI taxonomy): domain Bacteria; kingdom Pseudomonadati; phylum Bacteroidota; class Sphingobacteriia; order Sphingobacteriales; family Sphingobacteriaceae; genus Parapedobacter; species Parapedobacter sp. ISTM3. The sequence continues at coordinate 146,011 of NZ_JAENGN010000007.1, forward strand.
GCGCGGCACCCGGCGGCAAAAGTACGCTGCTGAATACGTACCTCCACCCGGACAGCTTGCTCATTGCCAACGAGATCCTGAAGGCCCGGGCGACCGTTTTAGCCGACAATCTCGTGCGCTGGGGACAGGCCAACACCATTGTCACCAACAATGACCCATCGGCATTCCGTCACCTGCCCGGCTATGTCGATATCATGCTGGTGGATGCTCCTTGTTCTGGGTCGGGCATGTTTCGCAAAGACCACGATGCGATTACGGAATGGTCTGAAGCGGCGGTACTGCTATGCAGCGAACGGCAACGGCGCATCCTCGCCGACAGCTTGCCCGCGCTCAAGGAGGGGGGTATACTGCTGTATTCCACTTGTTCCTATTCGGTTGAAGAAAATGAAGAGATAGCCGACTGGCTTTGCGAGAACCAGGGTATGGAACCGCTCGGCATCCCCATCAACGAGTCATGGGGCATTGAACAGACGCTGTCAGACAAGCATGCATGCCCCGGCTACCGGTTTTATCCGCACAAGCTGCGTGGTGAAGGCTTTTTCCTGGCCGCTTTCCGCAAGAAAGGCCCGCAACCTTCTTTTGATCGCCGCAAGCTGAAAACCGAAAAAAACTCCATGCCCAAGGAGCTGGAAAGTTGGATCAGGGAATTTGGGGCATTCACCGCGTTTACAGTAGGCAGCGACTTGCACATTCTGCCCAAAAGCCGTGAGGTCGACCTACGTATCGTCCAGGATATGCTCTACCTGCGTAACGCTGGCACCCGCGTGGGGAAACTGGTCCGGGGTGAGCTTATTCCGGCACACGACTTCGCATTAAGCGTTGAGCAAAGTCCGGGCATCCCCAAGCTGGCGCTGGACAGGGAGCAGGCACTGGAATACCTCCGCAAGGGCAACCTTTCGCTCATGCACGACCGCAACGGCTGGGCATTAGCCACATACGAAGACGTCCCGCTGGGCTGGGTGAAAATACTCCCCAACCGCATAAATAACTATTATCCCAAGGAGTGGCGCATTGCCACGCTATAACAAATCATTCGCCAGGTTAGCCAACTCACTGCGTTCGCCCTTTTGCAGGGTGATATGCGCATATAGGGGATGGTTCTTCACGTTTTCGATCAAATAGGAAAGGCCGTTGCTTTCGGCATCAAGGTATGGGGTGTCAATCTGGTAAATATCGCCCGTAAAGACGATCTTCGTGTGTTCGCCAGCCCGGGAGATGATGGTTTTAATCTCATGTGGCGTCAAATTCTGCGCCTCATCGACAATGAAGAAAATTTTGGTAAGCGTGCGTCCGCGGATAAAAGCCAACGGGGTGATTGCAATTTTCTCCGTGGCAATCAGTTCGTCTATCTTTCCAAGCATCTTTTCGTCATCGGCATATTGCTCTTTGATAAAACGGAGGTTATCCCAGATGGGTGCCAGAAATGGATCCGTCTTTGACTTTGCATCCCCTGGCAAGAAACCGATTTCTTTATTGCTTAATGGGATAACCGGCCGCGTGATATAGATCTGCCGATAATTCTTCCGTTGCTCCAAGGCACTGGCCAACGCCAGCAATGTTTTTCCTGTGCCTGCATTGCCCTGAATACTCACCAGGCGGATAGCCGGGTCCAGTAGGGCGTGAAGCGCAAAGGCCTGTTCGGGATTTCTGGGTTTAATGCGGAATACCGGAGCCGTCGATACAGGGGCCAATGTTTGCGTGCTTTTATGGTAAAACGCGTTAAACGTTTTCCTACCCCGCTTCAGCACATAAAACTGGTTCGCGCCGATATGGTTGAAAGACGTACCATCCACCGCTACGGGAGCCCGGTTTTTCAGCGCTTCCACCAGCTCATCGGTTAAATCCTTTCGTACCGTTTTGCCCGTGTAGAGTTCATCCACATTTTTTATCTTTCCGGTTTCATAGTCCTCCGCAGGCAGGTTCAGCGCCTTGGCTTTCAACCTTAAACAGATGTCCTTTGACACCAGCACAACCTTCCTTGCAGGATTTTCTTCCATAAGTGTGAGGGCCGCGTTGATGATTTGGTGGTCATACTTCTCATTGCCAAAAATTTCCGCCGCGTCATTCCGTTGAGGCTTTCCGGAAAGAATAACCCTGAATTTGCCTTTGCTTTGCCCGTTGAGATGTACCCATTGGTTGATTAACTTCTTCTTGGAAAGGCCGTCTATCAACCGAATAAAGCTGCGGGCTTCGAAATTGCGGGTCTCATTGCCCCCCTTCATGTTGTCGAGCTCCTCAAGTACTTGTATGGGAACGGCCACATCGTGCTCCTGAAAGTTATTCAGCGCATTATGATCATACAAAATGACTGAAGTATCCAAAACAAAAATCTTGCGGGATGCTGTCATAGATAAGCTAATTTCCTTCCAATTGTGGACATAAAAATACAATTTTTTCCGACCACGTTTCCAAAAAAGGCATTTTTAGCAAGCGGAAAAAATGGGCCAATGCGTCAAGAATCGGTGTCACTTGTTGATAAGTCTGCCAGACTAAATGTGGAGAAAAGATAAAATCCGCCACAAAAGGTAGATTGATTGGAGCAATATAGCCGAATATGGGCGATATGGACCTGTGAATAACGGCCTGTATCTGAGTGGAAAACTTGTTAATAAAACAAATAGCTTTCCTCTTGACAGTCAGACTTTTTGTTATTACCTTAGTCTTTATCAAGTACGAAGTTCTTTGAATCGTCCATAAAGAAAGCATCCGAGATGAAGCAATACCTGATGGTTTTTGCTTCGGATAGCTTCAGCGATGGATTGGCTCCAAAGCATTATGCTACTGGAGATTTGCTGGTCCCCTAAGGGGGGCGGCCCAATCAAAGCATACGCAATGGATTTTGCGCAGTTCAGTCTCTATGGAGTACCATACATGCGGCAAAAGCATCATGTAAATGCGGCTTTCTGGCGAGCATAAGACAGGTGCCATCAAAGATACTTGACTTGATGCCTCAATTACAGCTACGGTTGTAATTAAGGTTAAAAACGGAGGATTCAAATCGAAAGAGGCGGTTCTCCGTTTTTTTATGAATTAAGGCTTTTATGAATTTTAAAGCTGCACATCCGCCCACACCGGATAATGATCAGAAAGCTTCGCTTTGATGATTTGATAATGATGTATCTTGAATTCCTTGCTTGTCAGGATATAATCAATTTGGAAGTTTGGGAAATCGCCGTTGTACGTTACTCCCCATCCACGTCCCTTTTCATGAAAAGCGTTCCGTAGCCCCGCAGAAACCCGATTTACAGAATAAGATAAAGGCGTATCGTTAAAGTCGCCCGCAATGATGTAGGGTGTTTCGCACGCACGGCTATGTTCACGGAGGGATTCGGCCTGGTCGCTCCGGGCACTGAAAGCATGTTTCAGGCGCGAACCGATACGCCGGGTGGAGGCTGCATCCTTTTCAATGGCTTTGGAAGGCCTTTTGATGAAATCGTAATCTTCTTTCTGAAAACCGAACGAACGTAAATGCACATTATATACCCGAAAAATCTTACCTCCTTTGTCTATATCGGCGTAGATAATCCGGTTCACCCCCAGCTCATGTTCGGGCAGATGACCTGAAGCGATAATCGGATACCGCGAGAAGATAGCGATACCATAAGCTTCATACTCATTTTCCGCTGTGGGGGAGATGTAATGGTATGGTGTCTTGATCTTCCGTTCAAAGGCCCGGGCCATTTTATATTGTCCTTTCTTGCGGGTATAATATTCCTGTATACACACAACATCCGGGGAAATGCTGTCCATCAGTTTCATGGCATCTTCCCAGATGGTGAGTTCGGTATCCTCCTGCTCAAAGGCCCTGAAGAAATGGACGTTAAAAGTAAGTAGCCGAATGGTTGCCGTGTCTTGCGATGTCACCACCGCTTCGGGCACCTTGCGGTTGAAGCCGATATGCTTGCTCAGGGTGTTCCAGCCGAATACGATGGCCAACAACGAAATGCCCGCATAGCGGGCCCGGAGTATCAACCAATAGACGACAAAAAGGATATTGATGACCAGCAGCGGCAGGTAAGCGATGCCGAAGAAAGCGATCGGCCAGAACGAGCGGGGGTTAATGTACGGGGCGGAATAACTCAGTAATAGCGCCAGGACAGCGATAATATTGGCCAACAAAACGGTTTTACCGAAAAAATTCAGTTTTCTTATACGACGTGATTTCCGTACCATCAGTACTCGTTTTGGCCCTGTTTGCTGGCTTTGAACAAAGCTTCTTTCTCGGCCTTGGTAAGGCTATCGTACCCGGACTGGGAGATTTTGTCCAATATTCGATCGATTACTTCCTGATTAGGTACCAGCGGCTCTTCATACGGCGATGTCATGCTGTCATTCCGCATCACCCGCAATTTCCTTTTCCTGCGCTCGGTGCCCAGCATGCGGCTCCAGTCCTGTCCATTCTGCAATCGCTTGATGTATATAAAGCCAAACAAAGCCCCGCCGATATGCGCGATACTTCCCCCGGCATTAAGACCGGAGATAGCCAATACATCGATGGCAATGAATGCCAATGCGAGATATTTCAACTTTACATTGCCAAAAAACAGCATCCGGATGGTGTAATCCGGCAATAGGGTAGCCGTTGCAAAGACAACCGCACTGACACTGGCCGACGATCCAATCATGACCGTGCGGAAAGCTTGTGCGCTGAACGCCGGAATCAGGTTGAAAGCGAGCAAATAAAGCAGGCCTCCCGCAATTCCGCCGGCAAGGTAGACAAAGACAAATTGGCGCTGCTTAAGAAAATCGAGGAAAATGATGCCCAGCCAAAACAACCACAACATATTAAAGAGCACATGGAACAATCCCTGCTGCGTAAACATGTATGTGGCAATGGTCCACGGCTTATACAGCCAGCCGGTGATGGATGCCGGAAGCTCCAACCACGACATCAGGTAGCCGGACAAAGGGACGTTCGTAATGCCCAGGGCCGTAACCAACGAAAGCAGATTAATGCCAACAAACACCAAGATGTTGATAGCAATAAACAGATACAGCGGATTCCCCGAGCGGAAAGCTTTATCCCATAGATCGCCAATCCATGACCTTTTCATTGTCGTGCTTTCTGTATAGTTGCCTGATAACAGTGGCTAATATAGGAAAAATTTTTTTTAATCATTTTTATTGAAGACACAACACAATCCGCTTTGTTTTATTTTACCAATAATTGGGCCGTCTGATACCCCACAGCTTAATGAGCAGAAATCCGAACAGCGCCCCTCCGATATGCGCAAAGTGCGCAATGGAGGTGCCGGTACGCGACACACCAAGAAAAAGCTCGATAAGAATCATCACCGGAATAAAGTACTTTGCTTTGATAGGCACCGGCAAAAAAATCAACATCAACGGTGTGTTGGGAAACAAGTACCCGAAGGCGATCAACAAGCCGTAGATTGCACCTGAAGCTCCTACCATCGGTGTGTTATAGATGGATACCAGCTTCTCAAAGCTTTCCTGTGTCAATCCCGGATGATTGCCATGCACGACTCCTGCAAGCATATCAAATCGCAACCAATCCCGTGCAGCCACTGTCCCCGCAATTTGATAAACCTCTGCTGCCTGCACACCAAATTGTAATACCAACGCGCCGAGCCCCGTAATCAGGTAATAATTTAAGAATCGTTTGGACCCTAATACCTGCTCAAGTACCGGGCCGAACATAAAGAGCGCGAACATGTTGAAAAAAATATGCGTAAATCCCCCATGCATAAACATATAGGTGATGATTTGCCACATTTTAAAAAATGGCGAGTCCGGATAATAAACACCGAAAAAGCGGTTGGCCTGCTCAAAAATCATCGTGCCGACAAAACAGATAATATTGATAATGAGAAGGTTTTTGACTACTGGCGGTAGTCCAGCAAATGGGGATGCGGAATTATTATACATGGTATTTCTATTCAATTAATCGCGTTCAAAACGCGCTGACAGTTCTTGCAATGTAAAAGTAAGGATTATCGGCTTGCCATTCAATGATACATTGGGCATTTCGCAGGCAAAGAGCTTATCTATCAATTCAGCCATGTCATCGGCAGACAGTGCCATGCCGGGTTTGATGGCCGCATGCTTAGCCAAACTTCTGGCCAGCTTTTCCCGTTTAGGCAGCTTCAGCGCAGCTTGGTTGTTTTTATAATCTTCAAGCAGTTGCTCCAATACCTGCCGTTCGCTCACGCCTGAGGTCAAATCAGCAGGGATGCCCTCTACCACAAACGTATGTTTGCCAAACTCCCTGATTTGAAATCCCAGCGCCTGAATGTCCGGAAGTAAATCCATAATCAATTGGAAGTCCGGACCACTAAGCGTCACGGTTTGTGGGAATAAGCTCTGCTGACTTGCTCCCTGGCGGTTTTCCAGCTGCTGGCAAAACTGCTCAAACAAAATACGCTCATGTGCAGCTTGCTGGTCAATCAAAATAAACCCTGAGTGGATTTGCGAAATGATGTACCTGTTATGCAGCTGGAAAGGTTGCTTCTTAGCGGGCTGCACATGCTCTCCCGGTACATCAGCATCGTTGCCATGGAGGCCAAGCTGGGTGTCCCCCTTTTTTTCCGTGATCTGATAAAGCGTATCCCAATTTTGGGGAATGGATGGCGATGGCGCTTGCTTCCGGCTACCCGATTTCGTGTGTTCAAAAGGGTTAAAATCAGGATTGAAGGTAATGGATGGGGGCGTAATTTCTTCCAGCGGTTTCGGACTGATCATGTGGCTGAATCCGGTTTCCTGGTTAAAGTCAAGCGTAGGTGTGATATTATATCGCCCCAACGAACGTTTCACCGCCGATTGCAGGATCGCATAAATCGCCCGCTCATCTTCATACTTGATCTCCGTTTTAGTCGGATGGACATTGATATCTATTTTTGCCGGATCGATTTCAATGAATAAGACATACAGCGGAAAGCTGTCCGGCGGAAGAATCCCCTCATAAGCCTTGACGACAGCGTGGTTGAGGTAAGGATCTTTCACGAAGCGGTTATTCACAAAAAAGAACTGTTCGCCCCGCGTTTTCTTCGCAAACTCGGGCTTTCCGATGAAGCCTTTCAGGTTGATGATGGTCGTTTCCTCCTCTACCGGCACCAGTCGCTGATTGTAGGTGTTCCCAAATACGTGAACGATGCGCTGTTTCAGGCTTTCGCCGGGCAAATGAAACAGCTCCTGGTCATCGCTGTGCAGGCTAAAGAAGATGTGCGGGTGGGCCAGAGCCACCCGTTGGAACTCATCCACGATGTGGCGCATTTCCACCGGATTGCTTTTGAGAAAATTGCGCCGCGCAGGAATATTGTAAAACAGGTTTTTTACGCAAATGCTCGTGCCCGCGGGAAGGGCTGCCGGTTCTTGCCGCGTGACCGCTGAGCCTTCGATTTCGATCAAGGTGCCCAGCTCATCTTCCACACGGCGAGTCTTGAGCTCGACATGCGCGATCGCTGCGATGGATGCCAATGCCTCTCCGCGGAAACCCATGGTCCGGATAGCGAATAAATCTGCTGCCTCACGGATTTTGGATGTCGCATGGCGTTCGAAACATAGCCGGGCATCGGTTACGCTCATACCGCAACCATTATCTATCACTTGAATAAGCGATTTACCGGCATCTTTTACAATCAGCCTTATTTTGTCTGCTCCGGCATCAATCGCATTTTCTATCAATTCCTTCACTGCTGATGCCGGACGTTGCACCACTTCACCCGCAGCAATTTGGTTGGCCACGGTGTCCGGCAACAGTTGGATAATATCTGACATGTTGGCGAAGTTACGAAAACGTCCCTACTCCCCGCATTTCTAACTCAAGAAAGCGGGCCGTTTGGCTTCTTTTACACTGAACAAGATCTTCGGGTGTACCGCTGAAAAGGATTGATCCGCCGCCGGCACCCCCTTCCGGACCAAGGTCTATCACCCAGTCCGCGACCTTGACGACGTCGAGGTTGTGTTCGATCACCAATACCGTGTTTCCGCGGTCTACCAGCCGGTTAAGTACACCGAGCAGTACATTGACGTCCTCAAAATGGAGGCCGGTAGTCGGCTCATCGAGGATATAAAAAGTCTTTCCCGTATCCTTCTTGGAAAGTTCGGTAGCCAGTTTCACACGTTGCGCTTCACCGCCGGATAGCGTTACCGACGACTGGCCCAGCGTAAGGTAGCCAAGGCCCACGTCCTGCAACGTTTTGATTTTCCGGTATATCGAAGGGATGTTTTCAAAAAAAGTGACTGCCTCATCAATGCGCATATCGAGTACATCGCTGATGGATTTGCCGCGATAGCGCACTTCCAGTGTCTCCCGGTTGTAGCGTTTGCCGTTGCAGGTCTCGCAGGGCACCTGCACATCCGGCAGGAAGTTCATTTCGATGACCTTCATACCCGCTCCCTGACAAGTTTCGCAGCGCCCGCCTTTCACGTTAAAGGAAAAGCGGCCCGGTTTATATCCCCGGATTTTAGATTCGGGCAATTGTACAAAAAGCGCCCTGATGTCCGAAAATACCCCGGTATAGGTAGAAGGATTAGACCGCGGCGTGCGTCCGATAGGAGTCTGATCGATCTCGATAACCTTGTCTACATGCTGTAGTCCATCAAGCTTCTTATAAGGTAGGGGCGTCTTTTTTGCACGGAAAAAATGGCGGTTCAAGATGGGGTACAGCGTTTCCGTAATCAAGCTGGATTTGCCACTGCCGGATACACCGGTCACGACGATAAGCTTGCCCAGCGGAAAATCAACCGAAACATTGCGCAGGTTATTGCCGGTTGCGCCGGAGAGGTGCAGCACATGCCCATTGCCTGGCCGCCGTTCTGCCGGTACGCGTATCGCCTTTGTTCCGTTGAGGTACGCCGCGGTAAGCGTGTCGGCAGATTTGATGGCATCCGGTTTGCCCTGTGCCACCACCTGCCCGCCATGTGCGCCCGCCGCCGGCCCCATATCGATTACATAGTCGGCGTGAAGAATCATATCCTTGTCATGCTCCACAACCAGTACCGAATTGCCGATGTCCCGCAGGTTTTTCAGGGCATTGATAAGCCTTTCGTTGTCTCGTTGGTGCAACCCGATACTGGGTTCATCAAGAATGTATAGCACATTGACCAGTTGTGAACCGATCTGCGTGGCCAGCCGGATGCGTTGCGCCTCACCGCCGGAGAGTGTTTTTGCCGTACGGTCGAGTGTCAGATAATTAAGTCCCACATCCAGCAAAAAACCAAGCCGCGCACGGATCTCCTTCAGAATCTCTGTCGCGATTAAGCGCTGCCTATCGTCCAATTGCTGTTCGACGGCATCAAACCATGCCGCCAGTGTAGTGATATCCATGGCCGCCAGCTCATGGATATTTTTACCGCCTATTTTAAAGTGAAGCGATTCCTTCTTGAGGCGGGCGCCCTCGCATACAGGGCACACCTTCTGTACGCGGTAGTCATCCAGGTTTTGGCCGTTGAGCCCGAGCCGTTCATTTTGCTCTTCGAGCATCTTAAAGATGCCCGCAAAGGTAATTTTGTAGTCTTTGGTATTCCAGCTGCTATAGGATACCGGCACCGTTACGTCTTCTTCTGCGCCGTAAAGCAGGATGTCCAGCTGCTTGTCTGAAAGTTTTTCAATAGGCGTAGCCAGCGAAAAATCGTATTTCTTGGCGACGGCCTTCAATACCTGAAAGTTCCAGGTATCACGGTATTCGCCAAGCGGAGCAAGGCCGCCCTTCGTGATGCTGAGCTTCGGGTCCGGAATCACCGCATGGCGGTCTATTTGATAAACATATCCCAGTCCGTCGCAATGCTCACAAGCTCCATAGGGCGAGTTGAATGAAAATGTATTGGGCTGCGGCTCATCATAAGAGATGCCCGATTCCGCGTCCATCAGGTACCGGCTGTAAAAGTACTCGTTATTGTCCTTATCACTAACCTTGATGATGCCCTTTGCCGCTTTCATGGCCTGCATGACCGACGTGTAAAGCCGTTTGCGATCTTTTTCCGTGACCAGAAGCCGATCAATGACCGTTTCGATATCATGGATCTTATACCGATCGACCTGCATCTTCGGCACGATGTCCAACAGCTCGCCGTCTACACGCACTTTTACGTAGCCTTGCTTGCGAATTTGCTCGAACAGTTCGCGGTAGTGGCCTTTACGGCCCTTGACCACCGGTGCCAACACATTGATAGCTTGTCCATCAAATTGCTGGATAATACGGTCCACAACCTGCTCTTCCGACATGCGCTCCATCTTTTTCCCCGTCACATAGGAGTAAGCCTCTCCCGCCCGGGCAAAGAGCAGGCGCATGAAGTCATACACTTCGGTAATTGTCCCCACCGTAGAACGGGGGTTTTTGCTGGTGGTCTTCTGCTCGATGGAAATCACCGGACTGAGCCCGGAGATCTTGTCTACATCCGGGCGTTCCATACCACCCAGAAACTGGCGGCTGTAGGCGCTGAAAGTTTCCATATACCGGCGTTGGCCTTCCGCATAAATGGTGTCGAAGGCTAACGATGACTTGCCACTACCGCTTAGGCCGGTTATGACAACCAATTCATTACGAGGAAAGCTTACGTCAATGTCCCTGAGATTATGTACCCGCGCGCCAAAAACTTGTATTTCACGTTGTTCACCCAAGTCGGGCGTCGTTTGTTTCGTCATTTACCCTTTCTAATAAAAACTAAGTGGTAAGCAAAAATACGGATTTTTTGTGAATTTTATTAGTAAAGAAACGAGAATACCGCCCATGCTGCCGCTGAAAAAATAATTGTTTTTATCCTTAATATTTGCGAGCTTTGCAGCTAAGCATTTTAGCATTATTTCGTGGCAAAAAACAACTTGATTGCGCCAGTCTTGAAATGGGTGGGAGGCAAGAGGCAACTGCTTGACGCCATCATCGCACTGAAGCCAACCCGATTCCGTTCATATTATGAGCCTTTCGTGGGCGGAGGAGCCGTATTCTTTCATCTGCAACCCAAGAAGGCGATCATTAATGATGCCAATGCCGAGCTTATCAATGTCTATAAAGTCATACGGGATAGCCCAAAGGCGTTAATTGATGATTTGATGAGCCACAAAAACGAGGTGGACTACTTCTATCGGATAAGGGGGTTGGATAGGCTACCGAACTATCCGGACTTGTCAGATATCAAGCGTGCGTCAAGGTTAATCTACCTAAATAAAACCTGTTACAACGGTTTGTATCGGGTGAATAGCGCCGGCGAATTCAATACGCCTTTTGGCCGGTACAAAAACCCGAATTTTATTAACGAACCCACGATAAAAGCCGTCAGTAGGTACCTGAATACGCCGACGATCCAAATACTGAACATCGATTATGAGCAAGCATTGGCTGAAGCCACCCGCGATGATTTTGTTTATCTGGATCCGCCTTATCACCCGGTATCGCAGACCGCAAACTTTACGGGTTATGTCCGGGGGGGATGGGGCGAAGAAGATCAGGTACGTCTTCGTAATGTATGCGACGATCTTAACGAAAGAGGTGTCAAATTTCTGCTTTCTAACTCCGCTACTGCATTTATCGGCGGCCTATACGCGAATTACCACATCCATACCGTGAAAGCGACGCGAGCCGTTAACTCAAATGCCGCCAAACGGGGCGAGATTGATGAATATCTGATACGCAATTATGACTGATTCCAAAAATGAAGCTGCTTGGAAGCTGCTGTTCGAACGGCATCAAATCTTGAAAGCGATAAATGAATCAGGCTATTATAAAATCACCTCCGCAGAAATCAATGCCGTGAGAGAAGCGCGGTTGATGACCAAGTTTGACCACCAATCCCAGCTTCCACAATTATTTACCGCCCATAATCTTTCGATACTTCCAGTGACCCGGCGCGCTTATATTATCTCCTCATTCAACGCCTATCACGTTTTTGAGCCGGATGATGCCCCAGTCTATAAAATTAAGTTTCCCCACCATATTGAAAGCTTGGATTTCAAAAATATAACCAGCGAGTCAACCGCCGTAAACTGCGCTTTTATCACCGGGATTATTCAAGATTTTGTCAACGACGACGCGTTATATGCAACGGTCAATGGCAGGATGGGTTCGTCGGCATTCGACTTTGATATCCATTGTGCCGATGGCCAATCAAGAACTGTCGCCGTCAAAAATGCGCAGATTGAAATCGATGCCGGATACGAAGGATCACATTCATTAAGCCTCATTGAGGCAAAAAATTATATCGCGGGAAATTTCCTGATTAGGCAGCTGTACTATCCATTCCGGCTCTGGCATGGGCAGGTCACCAAACAGGTCAGACCCCTTTTTCTGACCTATACAAACGGCATCTTTCATCTCCGTGAATATGTTTTTGAAGACCCGAATGTTTATAATTCCCTTCGCTTGCGCCGGCAAAAAAAATACCTGATCGACGAGGGAGCACCTCCCATTCGTTTGTCGGCAATCCTTGATGTTTTGCATCGTACACCCATAATCGCGGAGCCAAGTATTCCGTTTCCACAGGCCGACTCGTTTGAGCGCGTTATCAACCTCTGCGAGCTGCTGTTTGAAGAAACCCTTTTGACGCATCAACAAATTACGGCAAATTATGATTTTGACGGGAGGCAAACCAATTATTACAGCGATGCCGGGAGATATTTGGGATTAATCGACAAAGTCCGGGAAGGAGGGGAGACCCTATTTTACCTGACCCAAAGAGGCTCCGCGCTCTTTCGATTGGACATCAAAGCGAGGCAACTGGCATTAGCAGGATACATCTTTGAACATACAGCATTCCGGTCGGCCTTCTTCTTCTATCATAAGCAGGCCAAAATGCCCAGTAAAGAACAGCTTGTTGAAATCATGAAAATGAGCGATGTTTATGCGATAGAATCCGAATCGACATTCAGGCGCAGGGCCTCAACCATCGCGCATTGGATACAATGGATAATCGGCCTTATTGAGGAATAGTTGGCAAAAAAAAGCCATCATCGGATAGGATGATGGCCTCAGTTGAACACATTTTTTATTTATCAGCCCACGAAGGCCGATTCCACTTCCTGAACCAGCGCTTCATCAACCAATACGCGTCCACAATGTTCGCAGACGATGATTTTTTTGCGTTGGCGAATTTCCAGTTGCATCTGGGGCGGAATTTTGTTGTGGCATCCCGAACAGCTGTCGCGATCGATAGAGACCACCGCCAATCCATTTTTATAAGAAGACCGGAGCCTGCGGTATACGCGAATCAGCCGATCTTCAATGCCCTTTTCGGCTTCCTCCGCTTGATTCAGCAGCTCGTCTTCCTCCTTTTGGGTTTCGGATGTAATGGTATCCAGCTCACCTTTCTTTATTTCAAGGTCTTTCTTGGCTGTCTCAAGCGTTGCCTGTGTATTTTCGTAGGCTTCCGTTTTATTCTTAATTTCAAATTCAAACTCGCGGATTTTCTTTTCGCTTACCTGGATATCCAACCCCTGAATTTCGATTTCCTTCGTGATCGCGTCATACTCCCGGTTATTCTTTACCTCATTGAGCTGCCCTTCATACTTTTTGATGGCGGCCTGTGCATCTTGGATCATGTTGCGGCGGTTGACGATGGAATCTTCCAAGTCGTCCAATTCGCCTCGAATTTTTTCAATCCGGGTTTCCAGACCTGCAATTTCATCTTCCAGATCACTCACCTCCATAGGCAATTCGCCCCTTACCTGGCGAATTTTGTCTATTTTCGTGTGTATGGTTTGCAGCAGCCAAAGGGCTCTTAGCTTTTGTTCAATGGTCTGTTCCATTTAACTGTAGTATTTTATCGGATTTGTATCTATTTCCGTCAAACGGACTGCAAAGGTAGGAAATTTTTTCCGAATAATTTCCAACAATAATTCTTGCGTAAATTGTTCGCTTTCAAAATGTCCCACGTCGGCAATCATGATTTTTCCCTCGGCGTCGAAAAACTCGTGGTATTTGTAGTCGGCCGTCACAAATGCATCTGCGCCCGACCGAATAGCCGCACCGAGTAAGAAGCCTCCAGCACCGCCGCAAACAGCAACGCGGGCCACCGGTTTGCCGAGCAAGGCCGTATGCCGGATTACCGATGCTTGCAGTTGTTCTTTCAGCAGCCGAAGGAACTCCAGTTCGGGCAACGGATGGTCCAACTCGCCAACAAGGCCACTACCTACCTGCGGATGGTTATTTTGCAGCGGATATATATCGTAAGCCACCTCCTCATAGGGGTGCGCCTTGAAAAGACCGATCAGCAGCTTCCGCTCGCGATCAATGGGATATACCACCTCGATCCGTACTTCCTCTTCGCGGTGCTGCTTACCGCGGCTGCCAACGAAAGGGTTGGTTCCTTCTCCACCGCGGAATGTGCCGTAACCCGCCACATTGAAGCTGCACTCGTCATAATTCCCGATATGGCCGGCGCCGGCAGCAAATAGTGCCGCACGTACCTCCTCGGCATGGCTTGCGGGCACAAATACAGAAAGCTTGCGGAGCAGCTCCTTTCTGGAACTCAATATGGCGGTCTTTTGTAAACCTAACCGCTCAGCTATCTTGCTATTTACGCCGCCCGTCACGTTGTCAAGGTTGGTATGAATGGCATATAGCGCTATATCATGTTTAATGGCTTTCATCACCACACGCTCCACATAAGTTTTGCCATTGAAGCGCTTAAGTCCTTTAAATACAATGGGATGGTGAGAAATAATCAAATCACATCCCAAATCAATGGCTTCATCCACCACTTCTTCCGTGCAATCAAGTGACACCAATGCTTGCTTGATCGGCTTTGCCGGGCTGCCCACCAGCAACCCCGCGTTGTCGTAAGGCTCCTGATAGTCGAGGGGGGCCAGTGATTCAAGGTAATCGGTCAGTTCTTGCAAATACATCATAGCATCAGTCCTGTTGTTTGTTTTTAAACTTCTCATGCTCCTCCAGGAGGTTCCGGAAGTTGCTTAGTTTTACCCAGTACACGATAAAATAAACGACGCTCAACAAAAAGATGGTAATCAGTATAAATGGCGGAAAAGGAATATTTGAAAGCAAAAACAGCCACGCATACCACATGCCCGCCGCACGCCCCGGGTTTTCCTCTTCAGCAATCTTCCTGTCGAAAAACTCATTGGTCAGCGAGTCTGCCACCCTCGAGGCGACCGAAAAGTTCCAATAGATGTTGAAAAAAGGTATGACCAGCAGCCACGCCTGTTCGGGTTTCATCAACCTGTTTTCCGGTGCGACCAGCAGCAATGTCTTCCGTACCGTATTGGCATAAAACACCCATATCAACATCCGGATCATGAACACTGCAGCCGCCAACTGCATCATTTCCGGCGAAAGGTTTTCGTAATCGATATTCATCGTTGCTAAATTACGGCGATTTGAGCACAAAACCCAATCTGGGCGGTGATCCGTGTCATCGCTATTCAATCAATGAAAGCGTCATTTCAATATGCAGGATACCGGCGTCCATATAAGGTTCGCTCGTCTGTTCAAAGCCAAGACGGTTATAAAATGATTTCAGGTGTTGCTGGGCGCTGATTTTTATCGTTTGGCGTCCAAACAAGTTATAAACAGCATCAATGCTCCGCTGCATGAGCGCTTCGCCAACATGGTAGCCCCGAAAATTTTTGGCCACTACTACACGGCCTATGCTTGTCGCATCGGCGTAGGAAAGTCCCCGTGGAATAAGCCGCGTATAGGCTGCGAGCACATCGCCGTGCCAACCCATCAGGTGAAACGATTGCTGGTCTTTATTGTCTAAATCACTGTACACGCACGCCTGCTCCAAAATAAAAACTTCTTGCCTGATTTGCAGTATTTTATACAGCTCTTCGAGCGACAACGCATCAAAGGGTTTGAGGCGCCAAGTAAGCGTTTGTTTATCCATGATTAGCGGTCAGTTTTCTATCACCTGTTGATCCAGCAATTGGGCGAGCTTGTCTGGCATGGTCATCTGCGGATTATGATCGGCCTGCATATGGATGACCTTCCACCCATTATCATCCGCGCGCCTTGCAAACGCTGCGAAGGCGTCTTTATCCGGGTCATCTCCCTCAAAGGTGAGGATGTAGGTCGTCGGTATTTTCAGCCGGTCTGTATTTTTCAACGAAAGCGGCTGGGTAAATGTTTTGGCAGACTGCGGTACGTCCTTTGGGTAAGGCTGATCTGCTGCCACCCAAGCCGGTACAATGAATCCATCCGTTGACGGCATACTGCCCTGTTCCGGCTGCCCAAACGCGGTAGCCAGGCTCTGACCATCTTCCGGCAAAAGAGCATCCAAATAAATCATTTTACGGATCCGGCCTGGTATACTGTCTGCCACGCCCGTGATTACCATGCCGCCATAACTGTGTCCCATAAGCACCACATCATGCAGGTTTTCAAACAGGATGGTATTGACCACGTCCTTGATGTGGGTATCCAGCCCGATATCGGGCGATGCCAAGTGCGCACGTTCGCCCTGGCCGGTAAGCGTCACCCGGTAAACTGCATGTCCATGGGAACGGAGCAGGGAATCGGTTTTTTTAAATGACCAGCCACCGCCCCATGCGCCGTGCACCAGCACAAAGGTCGTCTGCTGGGCCGTAGCCCATGTCGCCGGCAGCACCCCGCTGATTAGCAACACATAAAATAGCTTTCTCATCTTGCATTTAAATTAATAACACATAATTAGTGTATTTTCGACAAATGACCAAAATTTTTCCATCCCAGCACCTCTTCCATGTACGTATCGATAAGGCTTACATTCAGCATATCGTTGATGTAACCGATGTGCATGTCGGGCCTGATAAGAACGATCTTCGTCCCGTCCGACTTTACATCAAACGCATCGAATACATCCCTGTTTTCACCCGAATAGGGTAGGTAATACAGGTGCATCTCCCTGGGGTATTTCTGCCGCACCCACTGGCCGACTTGGTGCAGATGATGCTGGCTGATGGTGCCCAAAAGGAGCAATACGAAACCCGGTTTTTCGCACCATCGGTGTAAGTCCGTCCGGGTTTTGGTTTTTTTTTAAAAAATCGGTAAAAAGGGAAGCCTGTCTCCAGCCTGAACTCCACGGCCAGTTGCGTGATGGACGGCAAGTGGTGCTTTACGGTAATGGACATCCAGTTGTGCGATATGGTCAAAAAGGCTGCCGATCCTGACGCTTTTTTTTGCGATGTAACGCAATCCCAAGGACAAGAATGTATTTCTCAGCGGAAGGAGCCAAGACGGTACGGCTGTCATGATCTTAAACGCTCGATCAGTCGTGCGGAGGGTGGCACGGGCCACAGGCATACGCTCCAACGGGTAGGTATGCAATACCTGGCTATCCATCCTTCCGTTTATCACGCCGGCCAATTTCCAAGCCAGGTTTGCAGCATCCTGTATCCCGCTGTTCATTCCCTGGCCGCCAATCGGCGTGTGCACATGAGCCGCATCACCTATCAAAAAACAGCGCTGCCGGGCGAACTGTTCCGCCATGCGTTTATGCAGCAGAAACCGGCTGATCCAAAAGATTTGGCTTACCGGAAGTTCAAAGCCAACCCTTTCCTCCACGATGGGCTTAATATCGGCGTATTGGATATCGGGAGACCATTGGTTTTCTTTTTCTTTGGGCAATAGCCCAAAAAGGCGGTACCGCCCGTTTGAACCGTATGGAAAAATTCCCAAAAAGCCTTTTTTCGACATAAAAAAATGAGCCAGGCGCTTATCCGCCCCCTCAATTTGCACATCTGCCAAAAAAAACCGGCCGTGATACGGCCTTCCTTCAAATGAAATGCCGATGCACTCCCTCACTGTACTTTTTATGCCATCCGCTCCTATGACCCATTTGCATTCCCATTTTTGGACGGTCTCCTGATTCCGCAGTTCCACGCGGGCCACCTTATCATCCTGCCGGATCGAGACCAACCGGGTCTCCCACTTTACGGGGCATGTATTTTCCGTCAACCGGTCTATCAATAACTTTTCCGTCTTGTCCTGCGGGACAATGTGAATAAACGGAAACACCGTATGGGGGCTGTCCATTTGGGAAAAATCCAGTTTACCCAGTATATTTCGGCCCGACTGTAGCTGCATGCCATAACAGGGTGTGCCCTGGGCAAGTAGCGGATCAGCCAGCCCCATTTGCCTCAGCAGCTCCAGCGAGCGCGCATGCACGGCGATGGCTTTGGAGGTTCTGTCCGGCCCCGACTTGCTATCAATGATTACGGGTTGTACGCCAAACCGGAGCAACTGGGCCGCCATCATCAGGCCCGAAGGGCCAGCACCCACGATGAGCACATCGGTATAGTTGACGTTGTCCACGGTTAGAAAATCAGGAAAATTGCCGGTTTTTTGTGAAAGTCATAGGAGCCTTTCCGCCATAGCTGCAAAGGCTGACTGACAATCTGCTCATCCGCGGCTGTAAGATTGCATGCCACGCAAAGCCGGGTCTGAGGCTTGCCTATACGCAGAATTTCGGCCAGTAACTGGTTGTTGCGAAAGGGCGTTTCGATGAACAGTTGCGTCTGCCGCTCCCGCTGGGCCGCCTGCTCCAGGACTTTGATTTTTTTGGCTCGTTCAGCTTTGTCGATTGGTAAGTAGCCGTGGAACGCAAAGCTCTGCCCATTAAACCCCGAAGCCATCAACGCCAGCAAGATAGCACTGGGGCCGACCAAAGGCACGACATTAATGCCCCTGCGATGCGCTTCCGCCACGATAGCGGCTCCCGGATCGGCGACACCGGGGCATCCGGCCTCACTCATTAAGCCCACGTCTTTACCCGCCTGCAAGCCCCTGAAAAAAGCTGCGGTATCTGCTTTATCGCGGGCGTGCTTGCCGTAATCATGCATAACCAAATCGCGCTGCGCCTTCTCAAGTCCAGCCTGTTTGAGAAATTTGCGAGCAGTCTTTTCATTCTCTACAATATATTCATCGATGCCGTTGATGACGCGCGTAAGGTACGGCGTAAAGGACGCTTCTGCGGCTTCATCGGCCAAAGGCACGGGAATAAGATACAACGTTCCATAAGGCATGCACAAAGGTAATGAAAATTGCGGCGCGAAACAGCAACATCAGCGACGGCTCAGCGGCAGGTATTTTCCCCCTATGCTTCATTAATTCAAACACATTTGTTAAATTGGCCAAAAATCTGTGATAAGCATGGTCACGCAAATTACTGACGGGGTAAAGGTTTCAGTTGAAACCGTGTATCAGCCCGAATATTCCAATCCGGAAAATGAGCATTTCATGTTTGCCTATAAGATTACCATCGAAAATTTAAGTGATTACAGTGTCCAACTTCTGCGCAGGCATTGGTATATCTTTGATTCAAATGGCTCGCACCGGGAGGTGGAAGGAGAAGGCGTCGTCGGCCAGCAGCCCGTTATCGAGCCGGGTGAGCAGCACGAATACGTATCAGGCTGCAACCTCAAAAGTGATATGGGTACCATGAAAGGAACATACCAGATGCTCCGCGAGTTTGACGGAAATCTCTTTTACGTCAATATTCCAAAATTTGACCTGATTGCGCCCCATCGGTTAAACTGATTTTTTCATTGAAATTGCCTTTAAATGGCAATGCGGCCGCATGAGCCATTCTACATTTCATTTCTTGCTTGTTTTCAGCGGCGTCCGAGAGGTCTGCTTTGCTTAGCTCGTATCCCTTTTAGGCAGCAGCTCATACCGGCTACCTTTACGATTTAAGTTCCCCTCCCAATACGATTTTAGCCTGGCTGACACCCGCTTACTCAGGTCGCCGAAGCCTTTCCCATTTTCCATCCAATCCTTCAACACCAAACGTTAGGCTAATTATAATATAATTGATATTTAATTAATAGTTTATTCATGTTTAATAGGGATGAATCCCTATAATATCCCTATTAGGTCCCTATAAAATCCCTATAAAACCCTAATAATGTTGACCAAAAGTTAGTCATTGGTTTTAACTTGTTGTAAAAAAGGCTTGGAGGCAGCTTTGGACACGCATAAGCGACCTGGAAGGATGAGCGCAGCGAGTCTTCCAGTTGCGTTCGTATCCAACATGCCGCTCCTCGCAATCTCCAAAAACCATGGCTAATAAACGCAACCTGTCGAGAGCTTAGGCCAGCTTTGGACACGCATAAGCAACCTAGGGGGATGAGCGCAGCGAGTCCGCCAGTTGCGTTGCGTATCCAAAGCTGGCCAACAAAATACTTAGAAAGCGAAATCCCTCTGGTGCCACACCTATTCAGTAGAGTACCAATATATTTGCGTATTTTTGCACAAAAATTTGTAGGATGCAAAAAACGGCTATACTATTCGGGGCCACGGGACTCATCGGCGGTGCGTTGTTAAGGCAGCTGCTTGATAATCCGGCCTATGGCCGGGTAATCGCGGTGACCCGCAGGAATTTGCCCGTCGAACATCCTAATTTTGTACAATTAATCGCTGATTTACAATCAATTACAAAAATAGAAAAGCAGTTGATTGCAGATGACGTATTTTGTTGTCTGGGTACCACAAAGAAGAAAACCCCGGATTTAGCCGCGTATTATCAAATTGATCATGACTATCCGTTGGCTGTCGCACAGCTAACAAAAAGAAACGGCGCCCGTGCATTCCTTTTGGTTTCAGCTATCGGTGCCAATCCGCGGTCGGCTAATTTCTACCTACGGATGAAGGGGGAGACCGAACGGGACATTTCAGCCGTTAATTTCGATGGCCTGCATATTTTCCGGCCCTCCTTACTTACCGGGCAACGACAGGAGCATCGGGCGCTGGAGTCGTTTTCAGAACGGGTTTTCAACGTCATCAATCCACTTTTAGTAGGCCGTATGAAGCGGTATCGCAGCATTCCAGCCACGGCTGTTGCCAAGGCGATGAACAGCGTCGCGCAACGCCATACCAAAGGGAGATTTATTTATTACTGGGACGATATTAAGAACGTGGTGTGAGTATTTTATCAACAGAACGGTTAGGACACAGCTATCACGACAGGTGGCTGTTCAGGAATCTTCATTTCGGTTTGCAGCGAGGGGACAGGGTGGCCTTGGTCGGCGCCAACGGAGCGGGCAAATCGTCGTTGCTTCGCATTCTTGCGGGTGCATTGGATCCAACCGAGGGAACCGTGGTCAAGGAAAAGGGCATTCGAATAGGATTCCTTCCCCAAGACCCCGACCTAAGTGCCTATGCGTCTATCAACGATTTTATTTATAGTGCAGACAACGAACAGCAGCGGCTTATCCGGCGATATGAAGAGTTGGTCGCAAGCCCCCAGGCAGACGCCCACCAGCTGATGGTACTAAGTGACCAGCTCAGTGCGTTGAATGCTTGGGAATACGAACACACGATCAAAAGTATCCTCTCCCGTTTGCAGATTACCGATTTTTCACGGGAAGTCGCCAAGCTGTCGGGTGGTCAACGGAAGCGCCTGTCCTTGGCGAAACTGCTTATCGATGAGCCCGATGTCTACATTTTGGACGAGCCGACCAACCACCTCGACATCGAAACGATCGAATGGTTGGAAAAACTGCTTACTACGGGACAAAAGACGGTGTTGCTCGTCACCCACGACCGGTATTTTCTTGATGCGGTAAGCACCGGAATCCGCGAACTGGACCATGGCAAGCTTACAGCTTATACAGGCAACTACAGTTACTATTTGGAAAAGAAAGCCGAACAAGAAGAAGCTGCTGGTGTCTTACTGGATCGCAATCGGAACCTCCTCCGGAAGGAGCTGGAATGGATGCGCAGGCAACCCCAGGCCAGGGGTACAAAGTCCAAGGCGCGCATCGACGCCTTCCATGAATTGGAAGAGAAAACCAAAGGGCAAAAGCAGAACGACACCGTACAACTCAGTGTAAAAATAAGCAGGCAAGGCAATAAGATACTTGAACTGGAAAGCATATCAAAGGGTTACGACGAACAAACGCTTATCAGCGACTTCTCATACGTTTTTAAAAAAGGCGACCGCGTCGGCCTCGCTGGCCGAAATGGTACTGGAAAATCGACTTTCCTGAATCTGATTACCGGGTTGGAGCAACCGGATAGCGGCACCGTAACCAAAGGAGGCACGACCGTATTCGGTTATTACAAGCAGGGAGGTTTGGTACCTTCTTCCGAAACCGAACGTGTGATCGATGTCGTAAAAAACGTAGCCGAATATATCAGTATGGCTAACGGCGATACACTATCGGCTTCACAACTCCTTACCCAATTTCTTTTCCCGCCGGAAAAGCAATTCAATATGGTAAGCAAACTTAGTGGGGGAGAGCGCAAGCGATTGCAACTTTTGCGTGTACTCATGCAAAATCCAAACTTCCTTATTCTCGATGAACCTGCCAACGATTTGGATATTGATACGCTTAATGTACTGGAGGAGTTTTTGGTGAATTACCCGGGGGTATTATTAATGGTTTCCCACGACCGCTATCTACTTGACCGGCTCACGGACCAACTCTTTATTTTCGAAGGCAACGGCACCGTCACGATTTATAATGGCAACTACGCGGATTATAAATCCGAACAGGCAATATTAGTTCAGCGAGCCAAGACAGCGGTCGAACAGAAAGCGCCACCGAAAACAGACAAAACGCCCGTCAAAAAGAAACTGTCGTATACAGAATTAAAAGAATATGAATCCTTGGATTCTGAGATACCGTTGCTTGAGCAGCGAATAGCTGAGCGAACCAGTGCATTAAACGAAACAAACGATTATACTGCGATAGCGGAAATCGCAAGCGAAATCGAACAATTAAATAATGACCTCGATCTGAAAACAGCTCGGTGGCTCGACTTAGGAGAGTATATATAATATTCATAAGATGTTCCACGTGGAACATCGGTAATTGAAGTTAATAAATGTTCCACGTGGAACAAAAAGAGACATCATGTTTAAAAAATATAATATCATTGTAGTGGGAGGGGGGCATGCGGGATGCGAGGCTGCTGCGGCAGCGGCAAACCTTGGATCGTCCGTGTTACTTATTACAATGAATATGGCCACGATTGCACAAATGAGTTGCAACCCGGCGATGGGAGGAGTCGCTAAAGGCCAAATTGTGCGGGAAATTGACGCCATGGGCGGCTACTCTGGAATTATCGCCGATAAAACAACCATCCAGTTCCGTATGCTTAACCGATCGAAAGGTCCCGCAATGTGGAGTCCACGGTCGCAAAATGACCGCATGCGGTTTGCTGAAGAATGGCGACTACAGCTCGAATCTTTGCCAAACATCGATATTTGGCAAGACACCGTTAAGGAAATTATTGTCAAAAACGGCAGGGCAAATGGTGTAGTCACGTCCCTGGGCCTGGCGATTGAAAGTGATGCGGTAGTCCTCACCAACGGCACCTTCCTGAATGGCACTATCCACATCGGCGAAAAACGCTTTGGCGGAGGACGTACCGGCGAAAAGGCCGCAACGGGTCTCACCGAGCAATTAGTCAGCTTAGGTTTCCAATCCGGACGCATGAAAACCGGCACGCCACCGCGTGTAGACGGAAGAAGCCTTGACTATTCGAAGATGGAAGAACAATGGGGTGACGACGAACGCGGGCGGTTTTCCTTTACCAATGTGGAGCTTCCCACCGAACAACGCTGTTGCTGGATTACCTATACCAATGAGGCCGTGCATGAAACATTAAAAGAAGGTTTCGAAAAATCCCCCATGTTTACAGGCCGAATCAAAGGTCTCGGTCCGCGCTACTGCCCATCCATCGAAGATAAAATAAACCGTTTTGCCGAGCGCGATCGTCACCAGATCTTTGTGGAACCTGAAGGTTGGAAGACTGTCGAAATCTATGTCAATGGCTTTTCCACTTCTTTGCCGGAAGATATCCAACTTAAGGCACTCCGGCTGATTCCCGGCTTTGAAAATGCCCGGATGTTCCGGCCGGGCTATGCGATCGAATATGACTATTTTCCTCCGATGCAATTGGATTTGACGCTGGAAACCCACCAGATCAAACACCTCTTTTTCGCTGGCCAGATCAACGGCACCACGGGGTACGAAGAAGCCGCCAGCCAAGGATTCATCGCCGGCATCAATGCCCACCAACGCATCAATGATTTGCATGAATTGATTCTTAAACGTTCTGAG
Organism: Parapedobacter sp. ISTM3; assembly: GCF_016533505.1. NCBI lineage: Bacteria > Pseudomonadati > Bacteroidota > Sphingobacteriia > Sphingobacteriales > Sphingobacteriaceae > Parapedobacter > Parapedobacter sp. ISTM3. Next base: position 169,967 of record NZ_JAENGN010000007.1, read on the forward strand.
TCCTATATCGGCGTACTTATCGATGATTTGGTGACCAAAGGAACCGAAGAGCCTTACCGCATGTTTACATCACGGGCTGAGCACCGGCTGCTGCTACGTCAAGACAATGCAGATGCCAGGCTTACACCGATTGCCCACCAATTGGGCCTTGTATCCGACGAACGCCTCGTACAGGTAAAACAGAAAGTGGCTTCAGCCGACCGAATCGTTGAATACCTGCGGACGCACTCCGTCGATACCGACGCCATCAATCCAATTTTGCAGGAACTGCATACCAGCCCGCTTACGCAGAAAACACGCCTGTTTCACATCCTTACCCGACCTCAGGTAAGTATCGGCGATATCTCGCGGGCCGACAGCGGATTGGCTACCTTGTTGTCAAACTATGATAAAGCAATCATCGAGCAGGCAGAAATCAAAGTCAAATACGACAGCTATTTTGAAAAGGAAATCGAAATCGTGAATAAGATGCGCCGCATGGAAGATCAGGAAATCAATCCAGAATTTGACTACACCAGTCTGGTATCCCTTTCAAAAGAAGCCCGGGAAAAATTAATTAAGGTCAAGCCGCGTACTCTTGGCCAGGCATCCCGTATTTCGGGGGTTTCACCATCAGATATATCCGTTTTAATGGTTCATATGAGTTAATAATCTTGTTTTCAACTACTTAACCGTAAAAAACTTCGGCTTTCATAAATCAGCTATAAGGCATTTTCTCCGACATACCCGATGCAAGAATCGTCCAAAATAAAAACTCGCTCTAATCGCCTAAAAATAGGCTCAAATCCGAAATGGGGTGTTTTCGCCTTCTTTACCGGCCTTATTTTGCTCACTTGGCAATGCGCGAGCATACAGCAGCCCACCGGTGGCCCCAGAGATTCAATACCGCCCAAAATTATCAATGAGACGCCGCCTAATCTAACGCGAAACTTCAACGCTGAAAAGATCGTTATCGAATTTGATGAATATATCCGGCTAACTAATCCGCTCAGGGAAATCAGCGTATCACCGGATATCGACCAACCCATCAGCCCGCGTGTCCGCAGGCGAAACATCGAAATCGAACTTCCCGACTCGCTTGCTGAAAATACAACCTACACCATCAATTTCGGTAAGGCCATCGGTGACTTCAATGAAAACAATCCATTATTGAATTACAGCTATGTTTTTTCCACCGGTGATATCATCGACTCCCTGGCCGTTTCCGGAAAAGTCATCAATGCACTCACGAAACTGTCAGAAAAAGAAGTCACGGTAATGCTTATTCCCACCCGACAGGATTCCATCTTTGGCAAACGCAAAGCAAATATCTTCACACTGACAGATACCGCGGGAAATTTCCAGTTCAGAAACCTCCGTGAAGATACATACCACATCTATGCCCTTAAAGAAGAAAATAACGACCGTGTATATAACGACCCCAGCGAACTTATTGGATTCCTTAATGATTCCATTACCTTAGCGCAGGACACATCGGGTATCCTACTTCAGCTCTCACGTGGAATCGCCCGTAATTTCCGTCTGCTCGATCGCAAGCTCGAATCCAATGGAAGACTAACGTTTGCCTTCAATAAACCACTTGAAAACCCGGAAATCATCATCACGTATCCGCCCGAACTCAACGAAGACAAGCAGCTCGAATATTCCGTAAATCGCGATTCCGCCGTGGTATGGCTCAATGATCTGACATTCGATTCGTTAAAAGTCCGTTTCCTCGACGATGGCAATCCATTGGACTCCGTGACTATGCGCCGCGGCCGAAACGAAAAATATGACCGCGATTTCATCATAACCGACAACTTAACCGGAAATCGGGTAAACCGGATCAGGCATATTGAACTTACTGCAGGCTCTCCCGTGCAGGCCATCGATCGAAGCAAAATCATTCTTCTGGAAGATTCCATACCACGTACCAATTTCCAACTTGCACGTGATACCGTTGCACCAAGGCGATTTATCTTGCGATACAACTGGCGACCGAAACGAAACTACTCGTTGACCTTCGAAGAGGGTGCTTTCTCGGGTTACTTCGGTGATAAAAGCAAAAGTGTAACCCGATCGTTCACCTTAGACGAAACGGAAAATTTCGGCGACATTATTTTAAAAGTCAACGTGCCGGATACCACACTCCAGTACTTGGTCCAGGTGACCAATGAAAAAATGGACTTTGTTTACCGCAGCGTTGCAATCAGAGGACCGTCAGACATTCCCTTTCGCCAGATGCCCGGCGGCAAGTATACCGTACGAATCGTTTACGACGAGAACTTCAATGGAAAATGGGATCCTGGCAACGTATATGAACGTAGACAACCCGAGCGGGTCTGGTACATTGGCAAAACGTTTATCATCCGTGCGAACTGGGAACAAGAAGAAACCATCAACGTTCCAAAATAGTCATAGATGGCTATTCCGCTGAGAACCACCCGGAGTACATCACATAGCGCAGCGGAAGTTCATCGAGCAACTTCCGCTGCTCGTCCGATATCGGCTTTATCTTCTTAGCGGGAACACCGGCATATAAATACCCGCTCTCGCACATCGTTCCTTCAAGTACCACGGCACCGGCTGCAACGATCACGTAATCTTCAACCACCGCATGGTCCATGACAATGGCCCCCATGCCGATAAGTACCCGATTTTTCAAGGTACATCCATGTACCATCGCCTGGTGTCCGATATTGACATAATCACCGATTACCGTCGGCGCGGTCAGATAGGTACAATGAATCACTACACCATCCTGAATATTGGTGCACTGGCCTATCCGGATACTATTCACATCGCCGCGAACCACCGCGTTGAACCACACCGAACAACGCTCGCCAAGCACCACGTCCCCAACAACAGTAGCGTTCGCCGCTATAAAACAATCTGACCCGATACTTGGGTAAACGCCTTTAACAGGAATAATCAATGCCATATCATACGTATTAAAAAATCGTATCCACCAATACCTCCGACCTTTCAGGGTAATCAGTTGTATAATGCAGCCCCCGGCTTTCCTTCCTCGCCATGGCTGACTTGATTACCAAATACGCTACCTGGATAACATTTCTCAGTTCGCAAAGCTTCACCGAAAGCTTCGTATTTTTATAAAATTGCTCGGTCTCATCATATAGCAACCCTAACCGGCGCATCGCCCGTTCCAACCTAAAATCCGAACGAACGATACCTACATAATCGCTCATCACTTTCTGCGTTTCCCGTAAATTATGGGTCACCAAAATATCCTCATTGGACAACGCCGTGTCCGAATCGTCCCAGTCCGGTATATCCGTTGGCACTTCAATAGTTCCCACCTTTTTGATGGCATCCTCATAGATGCGATGAGCAAACACCGTAGCCTCAAGCAAAGAATTAGAAGCCAATCGGTTAGCACCGTGTAATCCCGTAGATGCACACTCACCACACGCATAAAGGCGTTGAATAAAAGAGCGGCCTAGACCGTCAACCATAATGCCACCGCATAAATAATGGGCAGCCGGTGTTACAGGGATATAGTCCCTTGACATATCAATGCCGATAGACAGGCACTTTGCATAGATATTCGGGAAATGCTTCAAAATCTCATCCTTGCTTCGATGGGTAATATCCAAAAAAACAAAATCGTCGCCCGATTTTTTCATTTCGGTATCGATTGCCCGCGCGACAATATCACGGGGTGCCAGGGAACCCCTTGCATCGTATTCCTCCATGAAACGTTCGCCGTTTTTCCTGCGCAGCACTCCGCCATATCCCCTTACCGCTTCCGAAATCAAAAAAGACGGATACTCACCCGGATTGTATAACGCTGTGGGATGAAACTGGATAAACTCCATATTCCGCACCTTTCCTTTGGCACGGTATACCATTGCTATCCCATCTCCGGTAGCAATCACAGGGTTTGTCGTACTCGAATAGATATGGCCCGCCCCGCCAGAAGCCATCACTGTAACCTTACTCAAAATCTTTTCCACCCTGTTGTCAACCGTGTTCAACGCGTACACGCCATAGCACGTGATGTCCGGCGTACTTTTATCCACAAATACGCCAAGATGATGCTGAGTAATCAAATCTACCGCAAAATAATGCGTAAGAACCTCTATATTAGGATTCTCATGAACCTTCTCCAGCAACACCCGTTCGATCTCAAATCCGGTGATGTCCTTGTAATGCAATACCCGGTGTTCGGAGTGTCCGCCTTCCTTCGCCAGGTCATATACGCCACCCGCGGTCTTATCGAAGTGCGTCCCGTAATCAATAATCTCCTGTATCCGCCTGGGTCCTTCTTTCACCACGTTTTCCACAACATTCACATCGCATAAACCATCGCCAGCTATCAGTGTATCAGCGATATGCTTTTCAAACGAGTCAGACTTATCCACAACCACTGCTACGCCCCCCTGTGCATATTTGGTATTCGACTCGTCTTCGTTCGATTTGGTGATAATCAATACTTTACCATGACTGGCTGCCTTCAATGCGAAACTCAATCCGGCAATACCCGAACCAATAACTAAAAAATCAACAGTATGCATAAAATAACCTAAGCGGCAAAGCCGTATTTGTTATTGGCGGAGACCGAAAATTGTGGACAACATGTAAACAACGCGTTGAATAAAAAATAGAAACTCATCAAGTCTCCGAAAAACCATTATTTTTACACAGCGCCCTCAAGAAAATCCCCATCAACAGCTCACAATATTAACAAATCTCAGCCAATAATTAGTATACATGCTGCTATGGAAAACAATTTCGGGTAAAACAAAACTAACTGAAAACCAGTGCCAAAAGATTAAGACAATGTTAATAACCTGTTAAAAAAAAGATCCAAATCAAAAAACAAAATAAAAACCGCCCAGATTTCTCACAAAACCAACAGCCTAACAAACAATAAGATCATTTATATTAAAAATCAATTATTACTTATTGTCCCTGTGGGAATGATGAAAAGCATATCAAATTGTTTAGCTACCTTTGTATATCATGATTACTTATCTAACTGAACTGGATACAAAAGGCTATATCGACGAACCAATCGATCCGACGCTAGATTTGGTTGAAGAGATAAACAAGCTGAAAAAGGAAAAAAATGCTGTACTCTTAGCGCATTATTACCAGGAGCCGGAGATACAGGATATCGCTGATTACATCGGCGATAGTTTAGGCCTTTCGCAGCAAGCCGCCAAGACGCAGGCCGATGTGATTGTCTTCGCCGGTGTGCACTTTATGGCCGAAACGGCTAAAATACTTTCACCGCAGAAGAAAGTATTGCTTCCAGATCTGAAAGCGGGCTGTTCGCTCTCCGATAGTTGCCCGCCTCATCTTTTTGCCAAATTCAAGGAGCAATATCCTGATCATATCGCCATTACGTACGTGAATTGCACCGCCGAATTGAAGGCGCTCAGTGACATCGTCTGTACGTCGAGCAATGCCGTTCAGATTGTGGACAGTCTTCCGCCCGACCAGAAAATTATCTTCGGGCCGGATAAGAACTTGGGTGATTACGTGCGGCGGAAAACAGGTCGCGATTTGGTCCTGTGGAATGGCGCCTGTATGGTCCATGAGTTGTTTTCGCAGGAGCGTATCCAACACTTGCGTAGGCAATTTCCACACGCAAAATTCATCGCACATCCGGAATGCGAAAAAGAATTACTGGATGCCGCAGATTACATCGGTTCGACATCAGGATTGCTTAAGTATACGCAAGAGAGCGACTCGGATACATTTATCGTCGCCACGGAAAGCGGCATCATCCACCAAATGGAGAAAGCAAGCCCGGGCAAAACGTTTATACCTGCGCCTCCGAACAACGCCTGCGCATGCAACGACTGTCCCTATATGAAGCTCAACACCCTGGAAAAGGTATATAACTGCATGAAGTTCGATCTTCCCGAAGTTGATTTGCCGGCCGGCATCATTGCCCGCGCAAAAAGGCCTATCGAGCGGATGCTGGAGATATCCGAGCGTCTGGGACTTTAAAGTAGACATTAACGAACAAGCGTAAGGATAAAAGCATAAAAAAGTGTGCGGCCATCATTATTTTTTGAATCGATACCCTTTAATCATAATAGGAAGATGTTTGACAACAAGGAAAAGACCAATCTGGAACGACTGGGTGAGTTTGGTTTGATAGCCCATATCACAAAAGCGATAGTTCTTACTGAAAATTCCACCCTCAAGGGAATCGGTGACGATGCTGCAGTATTGGATTTTTCGGGCAAAAAAACGCTGGTGTCCACTGATTTGCTGCTGGAAGGCGTTCATTTCGATTTGCGTTATGTGCCACTTAAGCATTTAGGATACAAAGCTGTACAGGTAAATCTCAGCGATATCTACGCCATGAACGGTATAGCGTCGCAGATTACCTTTTCCATCGGTCTGTCAAGCCGGTTTCCCCTCGAAGCGGTAGAGGAATTGTATGCGGGCGCGCTTTTAGCCTGCAAAAGCTATAACGTCGATTTAGTAGGTGGCGATACGTCCACATCCGTCCAGGGGTTGGTCATTAGCGTCACCAGCATAGGCTACGCCCAGGAGGCGGATATCGTTTATCGCGACGGTGCGCAGGAGGGTGATCTCGTCTGTGTGTCGGGCGATTTAGGCGGCGCCTATGTGGGCTTGCAACTCCTGGAGCGCGAAAAGCGTATCTTTTTGGAAAACCCATCCATACAGCCCGATTTAGAAGGAAAGGATTACATCGTTGAGCGTCAGCTCAAGCCCGAAGCCCGGAAGGACATTGTACAGTTACTTGCCACCATAGGCGTAAAACCAACGGCAATGATAGATATCTCTGATGGGTTAGCTTCCGAAATCCTGCACATCTGCGAATCCTCCGCCAAGGGGTGTAAATTATATGAGGAGAAAATACCGATTGATCCCATGACGTATGATACGGCACGGGAGTTTGGGATCGACCCCACGGTTTGTGCATTAAGCGGCGGAGAAGACTACGAGTTGCTTTTTACTATCAGCCAGTCCGACTACGACAAGGTAAAAAACCAACCGGATATCAGTGTCATCGGCCACATTACCGAGAAAACGGCCGGTTGCGAATTAATTTCCAAATCCGGACATGTGCATCCCATCACCGCACAGGGATGGAATGCATTCAAGTCTGCCCATTGAAAATAGCGTTACTGGACGTTGGGTTGTTTCAGGAATCCTCGCAAGACGTAATGCAGGATTCCGCCATGACGGTAATACTCAATTTCAATAGCCGAATCAAACCGAGCCTTTGATTGGAAGGTGATGGTCTCGCCGTTGCTTTTCGTGGCCTTCACTTCGAGCAGTTTATGTGGGCGTAAGTCCGTTGAGATACCGGTGATCTCAAACGTTTCCGTGCCGTCAAGTCCCAATGATTCGGCATTTTCTCCTGCTGGGAATTCCATAGGTATGACACCCATTCCAACGAGGTTGCTGCGGTGGATGCGTTCGAAACTCTCTGCGATAACGGCTTTTACCCCCAGTAAATTGGTGCCTTTGGCCGCCCAGTCGCGCGAAGATCCGCTACCATATTCTTTACCCGCAAGGATAACGAGCGGCGTATTATCCGCCTGGTATTTCATGGCCGCGTCGAATACGGACAATGTCTCCCCGGTAGGGAAGTAGGTCGTATAGCCGCCTTCTTTGGTCGTTATCCTATTGCGGATGCGTACGTTGGCAAATGTACCCCGCATCATTACCTCGTGGTTGCCGCGCCGTGAGCCGTACGAATTGAAATCCTTATGTTCTACTCCTTTGGCAAGCAAATATTGTCCCGCGGCTGATTCGGGCTTGAAGGAACCGGCCGGAGAGATGTGGTCCGTCGTCACGGAGTCGCCGAGGTATAACAATACCTTTGCCTGGCTGATATCCGTTGTGTCGTGGGGCTCACTGCTTATATTCTTGAAGAAAGGAGCCTCCTGCACATAAGTGGAATTTTCGTTCCAGCTGAAGTTTTTCCCCTGTGGCGCCATCAACTGTTTCCAATCATCACCTCCGTCGAAAATGACATCATATACATTTTTAAAGTCTTCCACTCTTACGCAAGCATTGATGGTGTCCACAATTTCCTGCTGGGTGGGCCATATGTCACGTAAGTAAACCGGATTACCATTCGGATCATAATCCAGCGGGTCATTAATCAAATCGATATCTACTCGGCCGACGAGGGCATAGGCCACCACGAGCATGGGCGACATCAGAAAATTCATCTTTACCTGCGGGTGTACACGGGCTTCAAAGTTGCGATTTCCGGAAAGCACGGAAGCAACCACCAGATCACCCTTGTCTACCGCTTCCGCAATGTGCGGAGGCAAGGGACCGCTGTTTCCGATACAAGATGTGCATCCATAGCCCACCGTGTGAAAGCGGAGTGCTTCCAAGTCTTCCAGTAGATTAGCACGTTGCAAGTATTCCGTGACTACTTTCGAACCCGGTGCCAAGCTGGTTTTTACCCACGACTTGGTGCGCAGACCTCGCGCTACCGCTTTTCGCGCTACCAATCCCGCACCTACCATGACCGCCGGATTGGAGGTGTTGGTACAGCTTGTGATGGCGGCGATTACGATACTGCCATCACTGAGGATGTACTCTTGATTTTTAATCGTTATCCGTACCGATCGGATATCTTCTGTCTCCACTTCCACTCCCGAGCCTTTTTGGCGATCTTCGTAGACAAACTGACTTCCTGATCCGCCTTCGGAAAGCCAAGCCTGCTCTTGCCTGCTCTTGACAGGGAGGTAGTTCCGCTGATATTCCTTCTTCAGGAGGTGCGAAAATTGCTGAGAAAGGTCTTTTACCAATATCTTATCCTGAGGGCGTTTTGGTCCGGATACGGTAGGTTCCAATGTATCAAGGTCAAGCTCAAGTACGTGCGAATAGACGATTTCTTCGTTGCCTGTACGCCACAGCAGATTTTCTTTGCAATATTCTTCTACCAAGCTGACTTGTTCTTCCGAACGATTGGTCCGCCGCATGTATTCCAGCGTTTGTCCGTCTATGGGAAAATAAGTGACGGTACAGCCAAATTCGGGCGACATATTGGATATGGTCGCTCTGTCGGTAACACTCAGGTTGTCCAACGCATCGCCAAAAACTTCAACGAATTTACCTACCACGCCATAGTCGCGCAGCAATTTGGTGATGGTGAGCACCATGTCGGTAGCCGTGCAGCCGGTAGGTATCTTTCCGGTCAATTTCAGTCCGATCACCTGCGGGCAAGTGAAATAGATGGGTTGCCCGAGCATAGCTGCCTCTGCCTCTATACCACCTACGCCCCACGCGATGACACCGATACCGTTTACCATAGGCGTATGCGAATCGGTACCGACCAGCGTATCCGGAAAAGCCCATCCATCACGTGCGATAACACCCTTCGCCAGGTATTCCAAATTGACCTGGTGACAGATGCCCATGCCCGGTGGGACCACGGTAAAATTATTCAATGCCTGTTGTCCCCATTTAAGCAATTCATAGCGTTCGGCGTTGCGTTCGTATTCCAGCGCCACATTATGCTGGTACGCGTAATTTGTGCCGAAATAATCGACCTGTACGGAATGGTCGATGACCAAATCAACCGGGATGGCCGGGTTGATTTTACTTCCATCTCCACCTTTTCGGATGACTTCGGCCCGTATGGAGGCCATATCGACCACGGCAGGTACACCCGTGAAATCCTGCATCAATACGCGGGCAGGTTTAAAAGGTATTTCTTTGTCCGTACCGCCCGGTTCCCAATTGATTAAGGTATCCAAATGTTCATCGGTAACGGCAAAATTGTCGTGGTTGCGCAGGACATTTTCAAGCAGTATACGGATGGAAAATGGTAATTTACTTACATTCTTGCCTTCATCTTCCAATTTTTTCAATGATGCTATCTGATACTTCATGATGTTTAGTTAGCGTTTATATTTAATAATACAGATTTCCTACTGATTGTTTACATTTTGGATAATAATCTTACAGTAAACCGATTAAAGCCATAAAAGCGCTCCACAATAAGTAAATAAACAAGCACGTCAACAGCAGAAAGACACCAAGAATGAGCATAAGGATATCATTGCCTTTGCCCTGATGTTTTCCCTGATAATGATATTGCTGAAGTAAAATAAGATTTTTCCGGTTTGCCTTGAAGACAAAGTCAAATACGTGTCCAATAACCGGTATTGCGCCAAGTGTTAAATCGATAATCACGTTAATGAGCATAAGCATGATCAATTTCCGACTGGCGCCGTGACGCCAAATGACAAGCACGATAAAACAAGCGACAACAAACCCGATGATAGTACCCAGAAATGGGATCATGTTGATAACGGGATCAAGGCCAAAGCGGAAACGCGTTCCACCGATTCGGAACTTGTCGTCCATCAACCAAGCCATACGCGCTACCCATACCAAATCGTTGCGTAGTCGGCCAGCTTTATCTTGATGCGCTCGCATGTTGCTCGATGTGCTAAAATAGCGAAAAATAATCGATTTATAAAACCGTGAGCAACAAAAGATAGGCCATTAATTTCAAATATTTTGAACTGATTTACAAATAATTATATACCTTTGATTTTTATTATTTTTTAATTTTCAATACAATGGCAGAAGGAGTAGTCAAATTCTTCAATGAAACCAAGGGTTTTGGTTTCATCGTTCCAAATTCCGGTGACAGCGACATTTTCGTTCATTCATCGGGCCTTATCGACAAAATCCGTGAAAAGGACAACGTATCGTACGACGTCGAAAGAGGCAAAAAAGGTTTAAATGCGGTAAATGTTAAAGTAATCTAAGGATTACTTATTAAATATATTTATTGTATTTGGCCGGCTATCACCTGATAGCCGGCTTTTTTTCGGCCTTCGATTTGGCATCTCGATCGCCGATAAGGGTGCCGAACGGTTTCAGTGATTCCACATGGTCGAAGATGACTTTAGTGACCCCGAGGAACGGCACGAACAGGATCATGCCAGCCACGCCCCATACCAAGTTACCCAGTAAAAGCGCCATCAGCGTCGCGAGCGCATTCAGTGCTATTTTGCCGCCCGTGATTTTCGGTGTCAGGATATAACTGTCTATTTGCTGCATGACTATAAAAAACAATGCAACGATTATCGGGGTAACCAGGGTATCGCGGGTGATGAAGGTATATAAAATGACTATTGAGCTACCGGCAACGGAGCCGATGTAAGGGATGATGTTAATAAAAGCGACCATCATCCCGAAAAACAACGCATTTTCGATGCCGATAATGGCAAGTCCAATCGTATTGATGACCGAAAAAATCAGGGCTACCATACACACTCCTGCCAGATAGGCACTGGCCACATCAGTGGTTTTACGGACAACATCATGCGCTTCATCGAGACTGGTTCTACCGGCATACCGGCGCACCAAGGCTAACACGAAATTTTTTATTCGGCGTCTGTAAATCAACAATAACGCCGTGTATGCGAAGATGATCAGCAGGTGGACCAAAAGTGAAAGCAATGATCGGAAAATATCCCCCACAAACTTGCCCGCCAGATTCGTAAGGCCCGTGATCTGGTTTTGCAAATACGCCTTTTGTTGGTCCACCGGCAACTGAAAGTGTTCGGAGATGTAATCGTGCCCCGAATTGAGCATTTCATTTAATTTTGCAACAATCATTGGTAAATCTTTTCCCAATGCAACGACCTGGTTGATCAGCAGGTAGCAAACCCCCAATAACAGTAGCAGCAGCAGCAATACACAGATGATAGCCGAAAATCCACGTGGGATCTTCCACTTTTCAAGGCGGCGGCATAGCGGTACCAGTAGCATGGCCATCATACCTCCGATAGCAACGGGAATGAGGAATGATTTGGCGACATAAAGTATACCGAAGACCAAAACAAGGAAGAACAAGACTTCATTGAATCGGGCGACGGGATTGCTCTTCGGCGGCATTACAGTAACTTATCTATCGACTCGGCAAGCTTTCTGTCCTTTTCAGTGACGGTGTTGCCTGCGTCGTGCGTGGATAGCCAGATTTCCACGCTGTTCCACGTATTCGTCCATGTTGGATGGTGATTTTGTTGCTCGGCCAATAAAGCGACTCGAAGCATAAAAGCAAAAGCTTCCGAAAAATCGCCGAACTCAAACGATCGGTAAAGTGTGTTGTCTTTTTCCTGCCACATCACCGAAATAAACAATAGAGGATTCATTTTGTTTGGCTATCCGAGCACTTCTTCAAGCACTTCGCGCGACTTGATGTCACCCATATGGTCTACATGCAGCCGGTAAAAATCAATGATTTTGTCGAGCAGAAAACGCCTATCCGCCAAAGGGATGCGTAAAGCGGATAACTTTTCAAAAGAGCAATTCAGCAGTGCCGCGAATTGGGCCGTATGGGGGTGCTGCAACACCAGGCGATGTGCGGGCAGGGTGTCACAGAAAATACCGTCTTTTAGATCAAAATAGGTCTGGCCAGCTTTCGGTGGTGCCGGATTAAAACCAAGAAAGCGGGAGAGTTTGATCAGAAAAAGAAGATGAAAATTCGGCGGCATTTTTTCCAGTGTGTCCAACCAAGAGATAGCGTTGAACAGGTAGCCGAACAGCGGTTCGTCCGGAGACTGCTGGCGAAGGCTTTTATAAAGCATTTCATTTAAGAAGAGCACGACGGTGCTCTTGACGATATCGTAAGGAATCGTTTGGAAATGCGGCATTTGCCGGGCTTCGGATATCCGTTGTAGGGATGTATTTTCCCGGTGGTAAACCACCATTTCAAGCAAATGCAGGGGTTGCAGGAGCGTGATGCTGATTTTCGCTTTCGGTTTTCGGGCTCCATTGACAAGGTACGACTGAAGCCCGAATTTCTCCGTGAATACCTGAGCCACCACGCTACTTTCGGAATAATTAGTCGTTTTTAATACGATACCTCTGGTTTTATGCAGCATAGTAGAAATGGGGAAGGGGGTTATATCATAAAATGGCGACAGAGTTTAGGAAGAAAAATTATCCCCCCTACAACCAATGAAAAAACGGCAGCGATGAGCACGGCTCCTGCGGCAGCGTCTTTGGCTTTTTTGGCCAGCGGATGATAGGCTGGTGATACCAGGTTTACGACGGATTCGATGGCGGTGTTTATCAATTCTGCCACGAATACCAAGGCGATGCATAATGCGATCCAGCACCAGTCCGACGCCGACAGGTGCATGCCGATACCCAAGGCAATGGCCGCGAGGGAGAACGTCAGGTGGATTTTAAAATTTCGTTCCGTACGGTAGGTTGCGGTGATACCGTTCCATGCATGGGCGAAGGGTCTCAAGCCATTTTTACTCATTTTCGTTTTGCCGTTCTTTGCGTTCTTCAAGAATACTCTGCCGCTCTATTTTTCGGATAAAGCTATAGAAAACAGTTAGAAATCCGATACCAAAAATAATAACGCCGATGGCCATCATCCATTTATACAGCCGGATTTCCAACCCCATCAGGTAATAGCCCAACGCGCAAAACGTTAAGCCGGCAATCGTATACAGCAACCCACTGCGTAAGTACTTGTTCATAGTTTCGATTTTAAAACGATGACAATTAGACAAAGATAAGGTTTAGCATTTGATGTATTTACACAGAGAATGCCTATCTTTAGCTACTATTTTGTGTGATGGCCACGATGACCTTACGGGATATTGCTAAAGCGTTGGATTTGTCGGTGTCTACAGTATCCAAGGCACTCCGCGACAGTTACGAAATCGGCGAAGACACCAAAAAGCGGGTGGCTGCCTATGCCCGGGCGAATCATTACTTGCCCAATAGGATGGCAAAAAGCTTGAAAGAAGGCAAGAGCGGATCCATCGGGGTCGTAATTTGCTCCATCGACAACAGTTTTGTCTCTCGTATGCTCGATGGGATAGACAGCACCTGTACGCAGGCCGGATATGACATCATCATCATGCAGAATAAGGAGTCCCTAGCCCAGGAGAAGGCCTGCCTAAACCAATTGGAAGCCAGGGGTGTGGAAGGGATACTGATATCTCCGTCGGCAGAAACGGTCAATTTCGAACACCTTGCCGCGCTGAAGGACACGGGTATGCCCATTGTCCTGTTTGATCGGATTAGTGAGCAATTCGAATCTTATCAAGTAGGAATAGACAATCGACGCGGTGCTTTTCAGGCGACGCAACACCTGATAGCAAACGGCTATCGGCGCATAGCGCTGCTTACGCTCAGTCCGGACGTTCCCTTTGCCGCGCAACGCCGTGAGGGATATGCCAACGCCTTAAAGCAACATCACATTCCCTACCGGCCAGCATTTGTGCGCACCGTACAGGCGCACGGACGGGAGGCGTTGAAAGACAGCGTACGTGCGCATATCCGCGCATTGCTGGATTTACCTGAGCCGCCGGAGGCCTTATTTGCCGCAACCGATCAATTATCTACGCAGAGCCTTGCTGCGCTCCATCAGCTGGGTTGCCAAATTCCCGGGGATATGGCGCTGATCGGCTTCAGCAACACCGAGCTGGCCGATATGCTCACGCCGCCGCTTTCCACGGTTTACCAACCGGCATTCCAAATCGGCCAATTGGCCGCCGAAAAACTGATTGAGCTCATTACGGGGAAGGATCGGTCGCCCGATTATGAAACGGTAAGGCTACCCATCAGGCTGGACCTCCGGGATTCGAGCCGGCCGAGGTTTCAAGCAACGGTATAATACGGGCACAGATATCCCGCGCGACGTCTTGCTTAGGTTTAAGGCCAAAAGCCTCCATGCTTCCGTTACGGTCGATGATAGTGATTTTATTGGTATCGTTGGCAAACCCGGCTCCTTCGTCACGGGCGGAGTTCAGCACAATAAAATCGAGGTTTTTCTTTTGCAGTTTTTCTTTGGCGTGGTCAAGCTCGTCATGGGTCTCCAAGGCAAAACCCACCAGCACTTGCCCTTTCTGTTTCCGTTGCCCAAGTGTCGCAAGGATGTCCGTTGTTCTGGTCAGTTCGATGATCATCCCCGCATCGTCCCCCTTCTTGATTTTCCTATCGGCAACGGTCGTGGGTGTATAGTCCGCCACCGCAGCGCTCATTACGGTAATCGCCGATTGGGCAAAGTGTGTCAAACAGGCGTCCAGCATTTCGCCTGCAGAGGTGACGGCGATGTACGTCACGCCGGCAGGAGGCTTTAGGTGGGTCGGGCCGCTTACCAAGGTCACGTCTGCCCCCAACAGGGACAGCCGGGCCGCCAGTGCATAGCCCATTTTGCCACTGGAATGGTTGCCGATATAGCGAACGGGGTCGAGGGCCTCGTAGGTCGGGCCCGCAGTGACCAGCGCCTTCTTTCCAGCCAACGGCTGTGTTTCGCCGAAGTAAGCTTCCAGTGTGGCCAGTATGTCTTCGGGCTCGGCGAGCCGCCCTTCGCCTTCCAGTCCGCTCGCCAATTCGCCCTGGCCCGGAGGGATGATCCGGTTGCCGTAAGACCGAAGCCGGGCGATGTTAGCCTGTGTACTGCCGTGCGCCCACATATCCAAGTCCATCGCAGGAGCAATAAAAACGGGGCTTTTGGCAGAAAGGTACACCGCACACAGCAGGTTGTCACACAGGCCTTGCGCAAATTTGGCCAATGTATTGGCACTTGCCGGAGCCACAACAATGGCATCGGCAGCAAGCGCCAAATGCACATGATTGTTCCATGTACCGGTGGCGGCATCGAAATAATCAACCAATACCGGATTGCCTGAAAGCGTTGCGAGTGTAAGCGGCGTAATGAACTGCGTCGCATCGGGAGTCATGACCACCTGTACGTGCGCTCCGGATTTGACGAATAGGCGAACGAGGAAAGCAGCTTTATATGCGGCAATGCTGCCGCAGACACCCAAAAGGATATGCTTTCCGCGTATACTCACTATTCATCTTCTTTTTCCCTTGCCGGGTTTCTGAAGTACACTTTGTCGTTCAGGAAATCATCGACGGCTACCAAAGTAGGCTTGGGTAAGCGCTCGTAGTGTTTGGAGATTTCGATTTGCTCACGGTTTTCGAACACCTCTTCAAGGTTGTCGTTGGTTGTTGCAAATTCAGCCAGCTTGCTGTTCAGTTCCTCCTTCATGTCTACAGCAATCTGGTTTGCACGCTTGCTGATGATCACGATGGATTCATAAAGGTTGTCTGTCTTTTTATCCAAATCCCTTAAATCCCGGGTGACAGTGGTGTTAGGAACGGCTTTACTTATTTGCGTACTCATATCTTTTTTCTGTGTAAGTTATTTTTGGGGCATGCCCGCGGGAGGCATATTGTTCGTCGTCTCGTCGTCCGCCAACTTCTCCGAAGAAGCCGTTGCGGTGGCTGCAGCTACGCGGGCCATATAGCTTCTTGCTTGTTCCATGCCTTTTTCGGCGTCTTGTTTTAGCTCGTCTGCGTCCTTGCGGAACTTGCTTTCCGGATAGGCCGATACGAAGCGGTCATAAAGATCCAACGCCTCACTGAAGCGCTCTTCCTGCCTGTGCGGCCGGCTTTGGTTGGCATACAGGTATTGAGCCTTGATGCTCAGGAACTCCATCTCTTCGGCATATTTTGTGTCCGGAAATTCGCGCAGTACATTGTCGAAAGCGATCACTGCGGCCCGGTAATCGTCCTGAAGGCCCATGTCGAGGTAAAGCTTGGCATTGGCAAATGCTTTAGCTTCCAGTTTATCCCGCAGTTGCTGGATAAGATCCGCGGCTTCCTTGGAACGTTCGCTATTTGGATACAGGTTGATGAACAGCTGTAAAGCTTCTATCGCACGGTAAGTATATTCTTGATCGAGCCCCACCTTGGGCGATTCGAGGAAATAGCAGTAGGCACCCATGTAGCGGCATTCCTCGGCACGGCCACTATTCGGGTATGTATCGGTAAACTGCTTGAAATGAAATCGCGCGGATGTATAATCGCGCAGGTAATAATTGGTATATGCCGTATAATAGTAGAGATCCTCAGCCTCAGCCTGACCGCGATATTTCGTCATCAGGTCATCAAATAAGGTGAGGGCCTTGGTATATTTTTTACTATTGTAATATTTTATAGCCTCCTGGTACTTCAGGGCGATGTTATTGCTGGCGCGCAGCTTTTCAAACTTGCTCTTACATCCGGCAGCCATCACGACCAAAAACACCACGGCGGCCCACGCCACTATTCGCCTGTTTATAAACATCCTGCAAAGATAAGTGAATTTAAAATACCTGTCAATTAAATTTTTAGGGGGCAAGATAGGGCGAAAACAGGAAACGGACAAGCGATTTAACAGAGTTTAACAGATCACCCATCGGTCGGGATAATAATTTTTCGGTTACAGCGCTTACCAATCGCGTTATTTTAATTATTTTGCCGCGATCAAATCCGCAAACATGAACATACGATTACCGCTCCCGCTTAGTCGGGCCTTGTTGATTACACTGAGTTTTTGCACCCTATGCCTTACTGCTGTCTTTGCCCAGACCCAATCGCCCAAGGAGTTTCTTGGATACGAGTTGGGTACACGGTTCACGCCCCATCACCGGGTGGTTGCTTATTTTGAGCACGTCGCCGCAACCCATGGTGATGTTAAGCTTGTCCATTACGGAACCTCACACGAGCAGCGGCCGCTTGTTGCGGCATTTATTTCGTCGTCGGCGAATATGGCCAATCTGGAAACCATCCGCAAAGACAACCTCAAGCGCGTTGGTATCGAATCGGGCGAAGCGACGACCCGCATTCCGATTATCTGGCTAAGTTATAATGTCCACGGCAACGAAGCTGTGTCCTCCGAAACGGCGATGAAGACGCTATGGGAGCTCGTAAGCCCAACGAATGCCAATGCAAAAAAGTGGCTGGACAACACGGTGGTGGTCATAGACCCCTGCCTCAATCCCGATGGGCAGGAGCGCTATGTCAACTGGTACAACCAGAAAGCGCACCGCAGGCTACAACCGGACCCGCAATCCGTGGAGCATATTGAGCCCTGGCCCGGAGGCCGGCCCAACCATTACCTTTTCGATCTTAACCGTGACTGGGCATGGCAGGTACAGCGGGAGACACAGGCCCGTATCAGCCTATACAACCAATGGATGCCACAGGTACATGTCGATTTTCACGAACAGGGCATCAACGCGCCGTACTACTTTGCCCCCGCCGCCGAACCGGTACATGCCTTTGTTTCTGACTTTCAGAAATCTTTTCAAGAAACGGTAGGCCGCAACAACGCGCGGTATTTTGATGAAAACGCATGGCTCTATTTCACCCGCGAGGTATTCGATTTATTTTATCCCAGTTATGGCGACAGCTGGCCGATGTTCAACGGTGCGGTGGGCATGACCTATGAGCAGGGCGGCTCGGGCAGGGCCGGCTTGGGCGTTTTGACCGCACTGGGCGATACGCTTACGCTCACCGAACGGATACTGCATCACTTTACTTCGGGGATGGCCACCATTGAAACCGTTTCGAATAATGCGGAAAAGCTGGTGGATGAATATGCAAATTATTTCCGCGAAGGCCGTTCGAACCCGAAAGGCCAGTACAAGGCTTATGTCATCAAGCCCGGGAACAGCCCGGAGCGGCTTACAGCGCTTAAAGAGCTGCTTGACCGCAACGGCATCCAATACGGCGAGGCATCCAGCCGTTCGGGACTGAAAGGCTTTGACTACTTCACGGGGAAGACCGCTTCGTTTGCGCTTGAGTCCGGCGACCTGGTCGTGAGTGCATACCAACCCAAATCTGTGCTGACGCAGACACTTTTTGAGCCCAACCCTGCACTGTCTGATAGCCTTACCTATGACATCACCAGCTGGGCACTTCCTTATGCATACGGGCTTCAGGCCTATGCGCTGGAGACCCGCATCGAGGTGAATGCTGCTGCACAAAGTGCCCCATTCGAGGCCAATCGTGTGGCGGGAACGCCACTGGCCTATGTTGCCCCCTGGACATCGGTAGCGCACGCCCGGTTTGTTTCCGCGTTGCTCGATGAAGGCATCCGCGTCCGTTATGCCGATCGTACCTTCACCGTCGGCGGAAAAACATACCCCGCGGGGTCATTGATTATTGGGCGCGCCGGCAATGAAAAGCGACCGGATTTTTCCAGCCGGGTGGTGCAGCTTGCCAATGATCACGAGATTCGCCTCGACGCGGTGACGACAGGCTATGTCGATACCGGAAAGGATTTCGGTTCGGGCGAAGTGCGGGCTATGCAGGCCCCCAAAGTGGCATTAATTGCAGGCAATGGCACATCATCGCTCAATGCGGGCGAAGTGTGGCATTTTTTTGAGCAGGAACTCGACTATCCCCTTTCCATTTTGGAGCCGCAGCAGCTCGGCTCGGCAGACCTGAGCGCCTACAATACGATCATTCTTCCTTCCGGCAATTACAACATGTGGAGCGATGGGGTTACCAAAAAGCTGGAAGCTTGGATAAGCGCCGGCGGCAAGGTTATCGCGATAGAGGGTGCCGTTGGCTTTTTCTCGGGCAAAGACGGCTTCGGCATCTCCTCGTTTCTGAATGACGATGAGCGGAAGGCAGCAGAAAAAAAACGGGAGCAGGAAGCTGCGGAAGAGCGTATCGCCGACTTCCAGTCGCGTGAGCGAGCAGCAATTGCCAACGCTGTATCAGGGGCCGTGTACGAAGTGAAGATCGATGCTACGTATCCCCTGGGCTTCGGCACCGGCGGAACGTACTATACCCTCAAGAACAGCGGGCGGCGGTACGCATACTTAAAAGATGGCATCAATGCAGGCATCATCCCCGACGAAACCTACTACCGGACAGGATTTGTGGGCGCGAAAGCCAAAGCCGGGATAAGCGCATCATTGGTATTCGGTGTGGAGCACAAGGGACGGGGCCAAGTGGTTTACCTGATCGACAATCCGTTGTTCCGGGGCTTCTGGGAAAGCGGGAAGCTGATCTTCGCAAACGCCCTGTTTATGGTAGGGCAATAATTGAGAAAATATCCGTACCTTTACACTTTTAATAATCATAAAGGTTATGGAACTAAGGGAAAGAGTAGAACAGGCCTTGGACTCCATCCGGCCATATCTTGAGACGGACGGGGGCAATGTGAGTATCGATGAGATTACGGCAGAAAACGTAGTTAAACTGAAGCTTTTGGGATCCTGTGCTTCATGTGCCATGAGCATCATGACGTTCAAGGCCGGCTTGGAGCAGGCAATTAAGAAAGCCGTTCCGGAGATTACCGCCGTGGAGGCTATCAATATCACCGACATGGATGATCCAAATGCCACGATGCCGATTCCGAAGGTCAACGGATAGTTTCGGGCGGGCATTTAACATTATTTAACGGAAAATAAAACTTACAAATGCGTAGCTTTGTTAGCTAATTATGAGGTTATTCCGTAATATATTTGTGATTTTGCTGGTCATGGGAATGGCCGTGTCCTCCTTTGCCCAGCAGAAAAAGCTTGTACAATTCAGCGGTGTTATCCACAATGCAGACACCAACGTGGTGGTACCTTATGTCACGGTCATCAACCAATCGTTCAACAGCCAGACGTTTACGGCGAACCACCAGGGATACTTTTCATTCGTAGCACACGAGGGCGATACCATCCTGTTCCGTTCGGTGGGTTACCGCGCTGCGCAGGTTGTGATTCCGAAAGTCCCGGACGATAAGTATACGGCAATGGTGCATATGACGGCAGAAATCAAAGAACTGCCCGTGGTGACGCCCTATCCCTGGGCCAGTATTGATGAATTCAATATGGCATTCATGTCGCTCGAAATCGCAGACGACGACATTGTTGTGGCCAAGAAGAACCTTTCTCCTGAATCCATAGCGGCCTTGGCGGCAGTGACGCCGCGCAGTGCGGAAGAGATCCAAAACTTCAGTGCCATGCAAAACCATATCCGGCTGTCCAATCAGGCTGTCAACCAACGTATGGCCAACCCACTGTTGAGCCCTTTTGCTTGGGGTAACCTGATTCGCCAGATTGCAGAAGGAAATAAGAGCCGCAGCCGCGGTAATAACCAGTAACGGGCAACCAGCAACAGGAAGCCGTTGGACGTGAACGGCGCTCCACGCGGACGTCAATCAGGATAGCCGTACCGTTTGTTTAACGCTCAGCTGCGAAGACACCGATGAAATCACGGCTGAGACGACAAAGACTGTCAGAAACACGAGCAGAAAATCGCCCGCCCGCATCGCTACGGGATAGACGTCCGTCACCAGGTTTTCTCCCTCGCCGAAGCGGATCCAACCAAAGGTCTGTTGCGATATGCAAAACAGGAACCCCAACAGCAATCCAGCCACGCAGCCCATGAGCGAGATAAGCAGCCCTTCATAAAAGAAAATGCGCCGTATCAGCGTGTGGTTGGCACCCATGCCCATCAACACGGAGATATCTTTCTTTTTGTCGATGACGAGCATCGTGAGCGAACCCACAATATTGAAGATAGCGATCATGCCTGTAAAAGCAATGATGAGGAATACGGCCCATTTCTCCGTGCGGACGATCTTATACAGCGTTGGGTTTTGTTGTTCGCGGTCTTTAACGACATAGCCGTCGCCCAGCGCTGCTGCCAGTGCCCGCTGCACGTTGGCCAGATCCATCTCTTGCGCCACATTGATTTCGATGGCCGAAACCTGTTCGGCCTCGCCCAGCAATTCCCGGGCAAAATCCATGGGCACAATCAGCAGATCATCAAACTCCTGCTGATACTGCAACACGCCCGCCGGCCGTATTGTCCGCATCGTAAATTCTTCTGCCGGATTAAGGCTATTCACTACGCCTTTCCGGGGGGAAAACACTTCTATGCGGCGCAGCTCATCCTGCAGGGAGACGCCCAGTGTGCCTTGTACGCGGGCACCCATGATGGCGTAGGAATCCTCGCCGTGTTTCAGCACAAAATGCCCGTCGTCGAGCAGCGTATCCATAGCCGGTACCGAATCGTCTACGGTCATCCCCTTTAGGGTGCCGATATACTGGGCATCGCCATAGCGAAGCAGTACGCGTTCCTGCAGCACTTCGCTATACGTCGCTACGCCGGGCTGCTTTTTTATCGAGGTTGTCGTTTGCGGATCCAGGGCGAATCCTTTTCCTTTGGTCGCTTCAATGCGGAGGTCAGGCGTGAAGGCACTGTACATGGAAAAAATCAGGTTTTCCAGGCCATTGTAAAACGATAAAATGACGATGAGCGATGCACTGCTCACCAGTACCCCCACGACGCTGATGCCCGAGATGATGTTGATGGCATTGACCGTTTTCTTGGAAAACAGGTAGCGTTTGGCAAAGTACAATGCGAGATTCATGGCTGCTACCCCCGGATAAATGGATTGGTTTTCTTTTCGTATCCAATGGTGGTTTCGGGGCCATGCCCCGGATATACTACCGTATCTTCGGGTAGCGTATACAGACCATGAGTGATGCTATCCAGCAACTGCTGGTGGTTGCCACCGGGGAGATCTGTGCGGCCGATGCTGTTCCTGAAGAGTACGTCGCCGCCGATGAGAAAGCCGTCTGCCGCGCTATAGAAGCACAGATGAGCAGGCGAATGGCCAGGCGCAAAAATAAGCGCTAACGTGTTTTCGCCGAAGGTCACGGTGCCCGATGCCGGAAGAAACGTCTCCCCGATGGGCGATAGGTCGTATCGGATGCCCATCTGCGGGGCGTAGTTCTGTACTTCCATCAGCAAGGGAAGCTCCCCTTCATGAAACTGCGGGAACAAGCCATACGTTTCATGGATAAACCGGTTGCCCAGCACATGGTCGACGTGGCAGTGGGTATTGAGCAATAGCTCCGGCCGCAGCCCTTCGGCATCGATGAAGTTTTTCACCTGCTGTTCTTCGTTGCTGCCATACATCCCCGGATCAATGATTGCCGCTACACCCGTGTCATCATAGAGCAGGTACGTATTTTCCTGGTACGGGTTGCATACGAAAGATTTGATATGGATCATAAGGACAAAGGTAGGGCTTTTTTTGACTCATTTCCAGCGCAGTGTCTGAATGAGCGTATCGATATCGGCCCGGATATAGTCCAATACCGGCTGTATGGAGTCCAGCCGTGGTTTTTCATGAAAGTAAAGTGCTCCGCGCAGGTAATGATCGGTACTGTCCGTCAGAAAAAACTGGATGCTTGAGGCAGCATTTCCCTTGATTTCATATTTCAGGCCATATACGCCCGCATCGGGGCGACTGATGCGCTGCTGGTCGATGGCGGTGGCTTTAACCGTATGGTTGAAGGCAAACGTCCGGGCATCTTCCACCAGCTCGTTAAAGGTTTCCCGGTTGGTCACCGGCACGTAGCTCAGGTGTATGCGAGCATTGAATTGCGGAAATCGTACATCTACCCAGCATGGCTGGGCATCGGCCGTCCGGTCCGGCTCGATGGTGGCGTAGTCGGGCATGTCGAACGCATAGGGGCAATCGGGGGAAAAGTGGTGGTAAGCTCTTTCCGGAAACTCGATACGGAAATATCCCCGTGGCTTGGGAGAATAATCCGCCGAGGTACAAGCCGCCCATGCACTGGCGGCAAAGCCCAAGATCAACAGGTGGCCGAGGTACTTTCGCATCAGGTCATGTTCCAGATGTCCCAATTCCGTTCAGCTTGCCGTTCCAGCATTTCGAGCCCGTTTTTCGTGGCTGCTCCCTGAGCTCTTCCCCGTTTCAGAAATTCCGTTTCGGCGGGATTATAAATAAGGTCATAGAGCAGATGCCCCGGGCCGAGGCATGCATAAGGAATGTCCGGGTAGTTTCCCGTTGCCGGATAGGTGCCTAACGGCGTGGTATTGATGATCAGCGGATGGTCGGCCAAGACGGCAGCATCCAGCTGGGCATACGTATATTGCCCCGGTAGCGGGGAACGGGACACGATCGAATAGCTTATCCCCAGCTGGGCGAGCGCATAGACAACGGCCTTTGCGGCGCCGCCGTTGCCCAGTACCAATGCGCGGTCGTGACCAGGCTGGAGCAGCGGCTTCAGCGATTCCATGAAACCATAGACATCCGTGTTGTAGCCCGTGAGCAGCGGCATGCCTTCCTCCGGCCGTTCGATGCGGATGCAGTTGACCGCGGCGATGGCTTCGGCCTCGGCCGACAGCCGATCAACATAATCCATTACGGCGATTTTATACGGGATCGTTACGTTGATGCCCATAAGCATCGGCTCATCCCTAAGCAGTCGCGGAAACGCTTCAATGGACGAGATGGGATACAGCTCATAGCCTACACCCGCAAGCTGCTCCCGCGCGATCTTGGCGTCGTAATATTTTTTTGAAAACGAATGCGACAGGGGGAATCCGATCAACCCGAATTTTTTCATTCGAATAAATTGTTTTTTTTTAAGGCAATGAATCTTGCACAAATTATGCTTAACCTTCTGTTGGTATTTATGCAGGTTTCATCAAATGAAATTATGAAACGTGTCACCCCGGAGCCCGAGGCGGGTGGTCTCCAATGCAATGATTTCGTTGGTGCTGATGTTGCCCAGGTTCACGTTTGGACCGAGGAGATGGATGAAGTACACCTGCTGTGACTTCAGCGGGGCTTCCCAAATAATTTTTTCGTTGGGTATCTCATTCAGGATCTCATCTACCAGGCCTTGCCGCACCTCACCGGACTCCCGGTACAGGCCCACGTTGCCACTTTCGCGCGATTCCGCAATCAGGCGCCATGTACCCGCTTCAAGCTCTGCCTTCATTAAGGAAATCCATTTATATGGGGCCATGATTTTGGTATTGTCCTTTGACCCGATTTCCGAGATTACCGTGGCGTGCTGCGCCACCTTGGCGATGTATTCGCATTTTTCCTCGTGGGGCATCGTGATGGAGCCGTCCGATATTTCGGCATAGCCCAACTGGTATTTTTCCAACAGGCGTAGGAAATCGTCAAACTGGTTGCGGATGATAAACGCTTCAAACAATGTGCCGCCGAAATAGGGTGCTACGCCCGCGTCGCGGTATACGGCAAGTTTTTCCTCCAATTTAGGGGTGATATAGGCGGTTGTCCACCCCAGTTTGACAAAGTCAATGTAGGCTGCGCCTACGGCCACAAGGTCTTCGGCCTGCCGGACGCTCAGTCCTTTATCCATGACCATGGTCAAACCATTCTTCCGGGGTTTCTGCGTTCGTAAAGGAACGTTGTTCAGCTGAAAATTCATTGATGTGCTACTTGTTGCTGTTGTCGGCTAATGGCATATGCATGAAAAACCATGCATATGCCGGAAAGTTACTGCATATATAAACGTTGCCTTCGCACGTCTGGTATAATCCATGCGGTCAGGACATGTATTTTTTAATGACTTCGGCTATCGCTTTATTATCCCGCAGTTGAGGCAGGTATTCAAACAACACGACATGTTTCTGCGGATCGGCGGCCAAGCCAAGCTCGAGATAGTTCAAGGCCTCGTTATACCGGCCAGCGGCGATGAGGTACGCCACCATGCGGTAGTAGAGTTCTGCCCCGTCCGGATTATTTTTGATGGCCTCTGCGATGGTTTCGATGGCCCTATCCAGTTTATTGCGCTCGTACAGGATCGATGAAAAATCGAGCCAGGCCTCCACATCTACCGGATTGAGTTCGACCACTTTCTCGTAAGCCTGCTCGGCCTCGTCCAGTTGCTTCAGTTTATACCGTGCGTCGGCGATGGCAAACCAGTAATCCGGATTATCCTGCTCAATGTCGAGCGCCTTTTTGTAGAAGTGCAGCGACTCAAAATACCGCTCTTCATAGTCGAGCGTGACGCCGATTCCAAACCAAGCATCCGCCAGGTTGGCATCCAGTTTGACGGCTTTCTTGTAATACGACCGGGCGTCATCCATCTGTTCCAGCTTTTCATAGCATTCGCCGATGGCGCAATACGTTTCAGCGCCCGGTGGCTCGTATTCGAAGGTCTGCTTGTATACCTCAATGGCTTCACTGTATTTATCGAGGTTTACCAATGCGTTCCCCTTGTTGAAATAGGCCGAGGCAAAATTGTCTTTGATGAGGATGGCGTAGTCATATGCATCAATAGCCTCCTCATACCGGCCTAATTTGTGGTACGCGTTGCCCAGGTTGTACCAGCCCGCATACGAGTACGGATCATTATCAATGTATTGTTTGTAAAAGCCAATGCTCTCTTCCTGCTTATCCAGCACATCATAACAAAATGCCAGCTCATACAGCGCATCCTGGTTTTCCATATTCTGCTGCAAGCTGCGCTTGAGGTAGTGGATGGCTTTTTCATAGTCGCCCTTATTCTGATACAACAAGGCTATCTGCAAGTAAATATCATCGGTGTTTTCTGCCAGATCCAATGCCTTGTTGAGACTTCGGAAAGCTTCATCATAGCGCTCCAGGTTGCCCAGGATACCCCCTTTTATTAAGTAGATATCGCCCTCTGAAGGTTCAAGCGTCTCGGCTTTGTCAAGTGACTCCAGAGCTCGGGAAAATTGGCTGGTAACGGCAAAAAGCTGGGCCTGTTTGAGGTAAAAAACAGCGGCAAAGGGGTGCTGGCTTACAGCATACTCCACCACTTGCAAGGCTTTGATGGGATCATTCTTATCCATATAGTAGTCAATAATCCCTTCAAAAGCCTGTGTGTCAAAAAAGTACTGATCCTTATTGCGAATCATTTCTTCATAACGTGCTACCGAAAATTTAGGATCTTCGGCAGGCCCATATTCGAAATCTTCTTCCATCTATACTCCTAATTTTAAGAACTAATGCGGGGCTTTCTCCCCCTGATGTCAGTCACAGTTTGATGATTACAAAATAGGAATTTGTTGGCTGATGTTGTCAACACAAGTTTTCAACAATTCGGTATACATCGGTCTAAACCACACAAAATCATTCAATTATCCGGTTGGTATTTGTCTATAACCTGATTGGGGTTTAAGCTGTTCCTATCCGTCGTTTGTTCGTTTCCCACCATGACTGCTTCTAATATTAATACAAAGATACACATAAAGAAGCGAAAAACGTACCAATGAAACATGGTTGTTGCGTAAGGCATAAGGGGAAAGCGCGGTTGACGCAGGCAAAAAATTGAGCAACCGTTTGCGTGTGGGCTGCGCTTGGCAGATTGGATTTCTTTTGTTAGCATTGCGATAGTTATACGCACCAATTGTAAAACGACAAATCAACATTGAGGATACACGTTGATGGTTTGCCAGCGGCTGTAGGGGAGTTTGGCACCGGATAGGAAGCATCGGTGCCGGACTGGGGAATCGTATCAAAACGAACAAGCGCATGGAGCAAAACGAACTTCTGCACCGGATCAGTAACGATGATGAGGTAGCATTTGCCTGTCTTTACCGGACATACCAGCCCGGCATGCGGTTTTTTTTCATGCGGTATGTCCATGCAGAAGCATTGGCCGAAGATCTTTGCCAAGAGCTGTTCATCAAACTGTGGAACAACCGGAAGCAGCTTGCTGACGTACGCGAATTCAGGCCCTACCTCCATGTACTTGCGCGAAACCTGGCCGTCAACGCGCTAAAGCGGATTTCCGTCTCCCAGCGGGCTTTAGGCGAATTGCTTATCCACTATAGCGGCCGCCAGGACGCCGCCGATCGCAGGCTGGTTGATCGTGAGTACGACATGCTGCTTGAAGAGGTCCTATCCCGGTTGCCCCAACGGTCGCGTGAAGTATTCAACCTGTGCCGGGAGCAAAGCAAGAGCTATGATGAAGCGGCAAAAGCCCTCGGCGTTTCCAGAAATGCCATCAAAAACCATATGGTCAGCACCCTCAAAGTCCTGCGGGCTTTCGCCGAAAAGCAATTAGGCGTTACCTTGGGCCTCATTGCCAGCCTGTTGGCAATATTTTTCGCTGGACACTAAAAAAAATCGATTTTCTGCTACCCTATCTGTCCGGCAACCTGTCCTTGTATTAAACAGGGCGAAGACGAATGCATCATGGATAAAACCGATTTTTACCGGGAGCTTATCCGGCGGTACAAGAACAAGACAGCCACAGACGACGAGCTGGAGGTATTTTTCCAGCTGGTCCGTGAAGGGAAGCTGGATGCTTTGCTGGCCGACGAGATGGATCACGACCTGGGCGATGACAGGCACCATGTGCCGATTGTCCGGCGCAGGCGTCGCCATTATATCATGGCGGCGGTGTTGCTGCTCGGTCTCGGCATTGCCTATACGTTTTACAGCCGCCCGCTTCGCTCGCCGGTTCACCCGTTGCCTTTACTTGTCGCCGAGGATGTCCCCGCGGGGGGCAACCGGGCTACACTTACCTTGCCAGATGGCTCCCGCATAGCGTTGGACGATGCCCGGATCGGCGCAGTGGCCGAGACAGCCGGCGTACGTATTGACAAAACCAAAGATGGGCAGCTGGTATACCATGTGGGCCAAGCTGCGTCCCCGGGCCATTCAACTGGCGGGCAGCCCCTGCACGCGATCAGCACGCCGCGCGGTGGGCAATACCAAGTGGTGCTGCCCGACGGTAGTGACGTTTGGCTCAATGCCGATTCCAGGCTACGGTTTCCGCCGGTCTTTACGGCCGGCAGACGGGAGGTATACCTCGAGGGCGAAGGCTTGTTCGACGTAGCGCACGCCGATCAGCCCTTTATCGTTCACACGGCCGGACAGCAGGTGCAGGTCTTGGGCACGGCATTCAATATCCGGGCATACGCCGGCGAGCCGATTATCCAGACCACGCTATTGCGGGGCAGTGTGGCCATCAGCCCGTTGCAGGGAAGCAGCGGTCCGCTGCGGCTTAAACCCAACCAACAAGCAGTGTTGAACCGGCAGACCCTAGCCGTGGCGGTGGCGAATGTCAACGCCCAGGAATATGCCTCATGGAAAAACGGTTATTTCACATTTGCCAATACGGCGCTCGCAACGGTCATGCAAGACATCGCCCGGTGGTACGACGTTACGATTGACGTTGACCACATGCCCAACAAGAAACTATATGCCGTGCTTCCGCGGGATGTTTCGCTGGCAACGCTGTTGGAGATGATCGATATGACCAGCGAAATCAAGTTTGAGCTAAAAGAAAGGAGGGTACGTTTGGTTAAGTAATCTACTACAAGCCAAAAAAACCGGAAGTGCTGCAACACCCCCGGTGCAATTAGGCAATCCCTGTCAATTCAATAGCGATCATTAACAATTTAACCACCTAATTCACAAATGTATGAAATTTAGCAAACATGCATGTAGCATTTTCCTTGCCATGAAATTGACCGTTTTCTTTACGCTTTGCTTCAGCCTATGTGTCGGTGCCGAAGCATTATCGCAGGAAGTCAGTCTGCGGGTAAAAAACGCTTCCTTGGAAGAAGTGCTCCGGGAGATAAAAAGCAAAACCGGCTATACGTTTATTTATGATGCCGAATACTTACGGGAAGCCGCACCCATCACGGTTGATCTTCAGAAAGGCTCCGTCGAGCAGGCGCTGAAAGCCGTCTTTGCCGGACAGCCGTTCCGTTATGTGGTGAGGGAAAAAACCATCATCGTCGTACGCAAAAAGGAGGATCTATCGCCACAGCAAGAGGAGTTCGTCGTCCGCGGCACGGTCAGGAATGGCCTCGGCGAACCGATAGATGGGGCGAGTGTGCTGGAAAAAGGCACGGCAAACGGCACTTCCACGAATGAAGCCGGGACCTTTTCCCTGCGGCTGCGCGCAAAAGGTGCGATACTCGTCATCCAGTCTATCGGCTACAAACCGCAGGAAGTGCCTGCCGCTGAAGCCAATCTCACGATTGTCTTGGAGGAGGAGCAGTCTTTGCTGGATGAGGTCGTCGTCAGCGTGGGGTATAGCCAGGTGAAGGCCGAGGAGCTTACGAGTGCCGTCAGCGTTGTCAAAGCGGACAAGCTGATGGATGTCACGGCGAACAACGTCGGCACGATGTTGCAGGGCAAGATTCCGGGTTTGCAGATCATCAACAGCTCCGGACAGCCCGGCGCTGCACCCGAGATACGCCTACGTGGCGTGTCTTCCATCAATGCTTCGCAGCAGCCGCTGGTCGTGGTCGATGGGATTATCGGGGGCAATTACGACCCCAACGATGTGGAAAGTATCACCGTATTGAAAGACGCGGGAGCCACCGCCATGTACGGTTCGCAGGCCAATGCCGGCGTACTGATCGTGACGACTAAAACAGCCACGCAGGACAAAAATACGTTCGAGGCGCGCCTGACGACCGGCATCAAAACGGCCGATTTCGGCACCATGCAGATGATGAGCGGGGCCGAACTCTACGAACACCATAAGCAGTTTTACCGGGACTACATCATCGGAGAGCAAAACAATACCTACAAGATTGACCTGTTGAAGTTTTACAATGAGCGCCCGCTCACACTGCGCGATCAGGACTATAACTGGTTGAAAGAATCTTTCAGCTCAGCGCCAACCACCAATGCCTATTTTTCCGTCCGGGGCAAGACGGATAAAAACAGCTATTATGCGGCCGTTTCATACTATGATGAAGTCGGTAGTTTCCTCAATACCGATTATAAGCGCCTCAACCTGCGCGCCAATACCGAGTATCGCTTTTCCGAGCGGCTCAAGGTGCGCAACAACTTGAACCTGAGCGCCAGCATGGGCAGGAGTTATGACTATATGGATATGTATTACACCTTCTTAAACCTGCCCTGGGACAATCCGTATGACGAAAACGGTGCTCCGCGCTATGTGGATGGCAATGTGCCGTTCAGGTGGTGGTCGCGAGACAAGATCAATCCGGTGCATACGATCGAAAATTCCGATCATCCTTACAAAGGGTTTGATGCCAACTACGATTTCACGCTGGACTACACGATCACGCCATGGCTTACCTTTTCATCGTCCAACCGTTTATCCGCAGGCTACAACAAGGGCACCAATTACTTTTCGCCCGTCGTTGCCGGACAATACCACGGCACAGGTTACCTGGATGAGTCCAATTCGCTATTTTATGGCGGTATTTCGACCAACCTCCTGCGCGTAAATACCGATTTTGGCAAGCACCACATCAATGGGCTGGCCGGCGTTGCTTTCGAAGGTGGACGCAGCGAATATTCCGGCGGCTCCGGCCGTGGTTTGCCCGAGGGCCTGCGAGTGCTCAATGTAGTGTCAAACAACCAGATGGTAAACGGGTATTTCGACCGGTCGGCATTACAATCGTTCATCTCGCAGGTCAACTATAATTACGACAGCCGGTATTTCCTTACGGCATCCTACCGTATAGACGGCTCGTCGGCATTCCCCAAGGGCAACCAGTACGCTGGTTTCCCTGCCATATCCGGAGCCTGGTTTGTCAGCAATGAGCCGTTCCTGCACGATCATGCCGTTATCAGTTCGCTCAAACTGCGGGCCAGCTATGGGGTCACGGGCACGCAGGATATCGGCAGCACCCGTTTTCTTGGTCTTTTTGCGCTTTCCAGCCAGTACAACTCAAATGTGGCTGCTATTCCTTACCAGCTGGCCAACCCCGGCCTCACCTGGGAGGGCAAGCACCAGTATAACGTAGGCGTTGATCTGTCCCTGTTCAGGCGTGTCAACCTTACGGTAGACGCCTATCGGAACATCACCAAAGACCTGTTGCTGCAAGTGTCGCAGCCACCGTCCATCGGCTTTGAAGTGCGGTGGGAAAATGCCGGCAATGTGGTAAACAAGGGCTTGGAGATCGGGCTGGATGCGCAGCCCGTGCAGTCGACCCACTGGGATTGGAATACAGGCGTGGTCGTCAGTTTCAACAGCAACACGCTGTCGGGCTTACCCAGCGAGATCATCCGTACCACGTCGCGCAGCGTCTCCCAGATCTATCGCAATGGCGGCCGCCTTTACGAATTTTACATGCCCAAATGGGCCGGTGTAGATTCGCAGACCGGCGCACCGCTGTGGGAGAAGCTGATCTACGATGCCGAGGGATCCGCAGTGGCAAGGGAGCTGACCTCCAATTATGCCGAAGCTACCCATCAGGAGGTCGGATCTGCGTTGCCCCGCTATCAGGGCGGGTTCAACAACGCGCTGCGTTACCGCAATATCACGTTGCAGGTCAATACCGCCTTCAGCTACGGCAACAAGGTGTTCAGCAACGACCTGCGCTATGTGTTCAACGATGGGCATGAGCCTTATTACAATCAGGTCAAGCGCCCGGAGGGCACGGTCATCTGGACCAAGCCCGGAGATATCGCCACGGAGCCCAGTCCGCAGAATGCGGCCAATTCGGCAGAGCCATCCTCCCGTTTCCTCATGGATGCAAGCTATTTCCGCATCCGCAACATTGCGTTGTCGTATGACCTGCCCTCCGCGTTCGTCAGCAAGCTGCGGCTTTCGGGGTTGACGGTGGCGCTGACGGCAGACAACGTCTATACGTTTACCAACTTCCTGGGGCAGGATCCGCAAACCACCATCGTTTCGGAAAGCTGGACCATGCCGGGGGTCGCTGACTTCAAGTACCCGAACAACAGGCAATTTTTAATTAACATCAGTTGTAGGTTTTAAACGATTAAGAAACATGAGCATCCGTATATTTTTCATCATCATACTCGGAGGATTATTCAGCACCAGTTGCAACCTGGTTGTCGAACCTTCCGATTCGCTTACTACCGGCACGCTGGTCACGACGAGCGACGGCCTCCGGAACGCCCTGAACGGCGCATATTCACTATACAAAGACCATGTCGAATTCAATGGTGTCGTCAGTTCGAACAACATGTACCTGCGGCAGTATTTCCAGCTGGCC
Organism: Parapedobacter sp. ISTM3; assembly: GCF_016533505.1. NCBI lineage: Bacteria > Pseudomonadati > Bacteroidota > Sphingobacteriia > Sphingobacteriales > Sphingobacteriaceae > Parapedobacter > Parapedobacter sp. ISTM3. The sequence continues at coordinate 202,475 of NZ_JAENGN010000007.1, forward strand.
GATTTTGCCAGTGACGACATCGTCTGCGGGCAGGTCACAACCGATCCGCTCTGGTACAGCTTTACGCAGGATCACACACCTACGCAGGCCAATACCCGATTTTTCTGGTATATCTCTTATAAGATCATCAACACGGTTAATACAGTTATCGAGGCCGTCGAGCAACAGGGCGGCACCGATGCAGCCACCGAGCAATTGCTCGGCGAGTGTTACTTCCTGAGGGCGTTCACCCATTTCAATTTGGTGCGGCTTTTTGCCAAGCCGTACACCCATGATCCAAACGCTCCGGGCGTCATCCTGCGGCTGGCGCTTGACGAGCCCGCAGCCAAGGAGCGCGCCACCGTGGCGGAGGTCTACCAGGCCATCATTGCTGATGCCGAGCGGGGTGCCTCGTTGATGAACAATCCCCGTGGGGCGCAGTATGCATCTAAAGAAGCTGCCTGGGCATTGCTGTCGCGCGTGTACTTATACATGGAAAATCACGAGGAGACTATCCGCTATGCGGACCAGGTGATCAATTCCGGGCGGTTTACGCTGACGACACCCAGCACTTACCCGTCGTTATTTCCCAATGCCGTGTCGGCCAGTGAAACCATTTTCTGTGTCGCATTCACCAGCGTTGATGATTACGGCCGGGGCTCTATCGCGTCGATGGTGTATTCCGATGGCAATTCCGGGTGGGGGGAAGAATTTGCCTCCGCCTCGCTGCGCGCCCTGATGGAGGATCATCCCGAAGACGTGCGCTGGCAATACATCGAGGCGCTGAAAGACGAGTCCGGGCAAGTGAGGCGCCTGAATGGCATTCCCATTTATTACATCAAGAAGTTTTCCTATCAGGATGGCAACCCCAACCTCAGTTCGCCCATCATGTTCAGGCTAGCCGAATTGTACCTAAACCGTGCGGAAGCCAAGGCAAAGAGCAACCGCGCGGCGGAAGCTTTGGATGATCTGGACATCATCCGCAGCAACCGCGGACTGGCAGCCCACCGCTATGACGGGCAACCGCCCGCCGGGCTTACCGCATTGGAAGCCGTCTGGAACGAACGCCGTATCGAGCTGGCCTTCGAGGGGCATCGTATGTTTGACGTATACCGGAATAAGCAAGATCTGGTGCGCGATTATTGGGGCTACCACCTGGTGGGCCTGCGTGAGTCTGACATCGACCACTCGCGCCGGCCCGCAGGTTTTGCCAACATCCGGCTGGACTGGCAGCACCCTCGCAGCATCTACCATATTCCCATCGATGAAGTATTAAGTAACCCATTAGTCACCCAAAATCCCTAATGCGACCAAGATGAACAAACTCCGCTATCTAATCACCGCAGTGGCCATCGGGTTGATGGCCGGCGGTTGCACCAAATTCCAGACCACACCCACTCCCGAAGTGGATATCCTGTTTGCGCTGGAAATAACGGGCAATGAGGTCCTATTCATCAACAAGACGGAGGGCGCCCAAAGCTTCCGCTGGGATTTCGGAGACGGCAACGAGTCGACCAGCGAAAGCCCGGTGCACCAATATCCCGGCAAAGGCAAGTACGTGGCCACGCTTTATGCTACGCTTCCCAACGGCAACACCTATGAAGGCTCCACCGTTATCAACATTGCCAAGACCTCGCCCGTGCGGATTGACGACAACACGCTATCCGATTGGGAGGCCGTGACACAGCATGTCATTGATCCCGGTTCTGCGGGAGGTATTGTCAACGAAGTCAAGCTGGACTATGACGGAAACTACCTCTACCTGTACGTCGATCTGGACAGCCAGCCCCAGGCGGGCGATATTTTTGATTTTTACTTGGATAGCGACAACAATCCGGGCACGGGTCTGCTTACGGGCACGTTTTCCGGGGGTGGCTACGATATTCTGTTGGAAGGCCCCTTGCTTGCCGGCAGTATGGACGTATTTTACCATGAAGGCCCGCAATCGGGATTTACTTTTGCCCAGCAGTCCATCCCTGACTATTACACCCTGGGTACGGTGGTAACCGCAGGCGGCCGTACACAATTCGAGCTGCGTATAGAGCGCGGCAAGCTCAAGGGGCTCACCGGTGGCGGCTTGCGGTTGGGTATGACCGTCACGAAGAGCGACTGGTCAGCGCAGCTTGGGCGCGCCCCCGGTGAAGGGCAGCCCGCCTACCTATTACCTATGGACGAATAACCCCATACAACATGGAACAGACCCAGACAACCTCATCGCCCGCGCGCGTCCTTTCGCTGGATGTGATGCGCGGTTTGATCATGATTCTGCTTGCTGCCGAGGCCTGTGGGCTTTATGAAGCCCTTGCCCATGCCGCCCCGGGCGGGTTGGCACACGCCGTGGTAGGCCAGTTTTTCCACCACGAATGGCATGGTCTCTATGCATGGGACCTCGTGCAGCCCGGCTTTATGCTTATTGCCGGTACATCCCTTTACATCTCATGGACGCGCAAAACCCACCAGGGTATCAGTTGGTCCGCCAATTTCAAGGCTGTCGCCTGGCGGTCGCTGAAGCTGTTTGCTTGCGGGGTAGCCCTGCACTGTGTGTATTCCGGCAGGCTGGTGTGGGAGCTTTGGAATGTGCTTACCCAGCTCGCCGCCACGACGCTGATTGCTTATCTAATTATCCGGTGGCCGGCGATGTGGCAGTTTGTGTTTAGCTTGGGTTTGCTGGTACTTACGGAGTGCCTGTACCGCTGGGTTGCCGTACCGGGCTATGACCGGCCGTTCGTCAAGGGCGAAAACTTCGGTGCCTACTTCGATCACCTGATCATGGGCAAGCACAATGCCGGCGGCTGGGCCGCCATCAACTTCATTCCCACGGCTGCCCATACCATCTGGGGCGTGCTGGCCGGTAAGCTGTTGATGAGCAATGCATCGCACGCCGCTCAGATACGGAAGCTGGTTGCCGTAGGTGTGGCTGGCCTCGCTGCAGGCTATCTGCTCGACTGGACATCCGTGACACCTGTCATCAAGCGCATCAGCACCTCGTCTTTTGTGCTTGTATCCGCAGGCTACATCCTGCTGTTTATGGCCTTTTTACGGTGGCTGGTAGACGTGCAGCGGTACGATCGCTATGCATGGGTGTTTGTCGTAGTGGGTATGAATCCCATTTTTATTTACCTGTTTTTTGAAACGGTGGGCAAGCAATGGTTCAATGGCACCGTCGGCATTTTTGTCGGCGGTGCGTTAGCACCGTTGGCCGTGCCCGCCAGCGTCGTTGCCATCGCCGTGGCACTGGCTGCGCTGTTTCTGGAGTGGCTGCTGTGTTACTGGCTATACCAAAAGCGAATCTTTTTCAAACTATGATTACGATGAATCTTATCACAAAAACCTCTATCGCCATGGTGGGCGCGGCCTTGCTTGCTTCCCTGCTCATTTATGCCTGTACGCAGGCGGCGGGCGATCTACCCCTGGTACAGGGGGTGCATATCACGTTTAGGGAGAGCGATGCCGATTTCCCCAACCCCGAGCGCGGGTTCTACCGCTATTCGGAGACCCGAACCAGCAATTTCACCCCGCTGGACGCCGAAACGCTGCGAAGCTACCGCGACCCGCAGCTTATCGGCTCGGCCAACTACAGCGTGGTCAGCACGCTGGTATTTCGCTATTATATCTTGGATAATTTTCGGGACGGCCCGATTTCGGCGGCTATTCTCGACGCCCTGGATGCCGAAATGGATGCGGTACGGGCCGCCGGCGTCAAGATCATCCCCCGGTTTGTCTATACGGTGACGTCCACCGGCGGCGACTGCCCTGAAGGGTTCATCTGTCCGCCATACGGCGATGCGCCCAAAGCGGTGGTGCTGCAACACATTGAGCAGCTTACGCCGTACTTCAGGCAGCATGCCGATGTCATTGCCTGCGTACAGATGGGATTCATCGGCACTTGGGGCGAGCAGTATTATTCGGATTATTTTGGCGACCCATCGGGCAATGGCGGGCAGGGCTATCGCCTTACCGATGCCAACTGGCGGGATCGGCTGGACGTACTGCAGGCGCTATTGGCCGCCGTACCGGAAGACCGGATGGTGCAGGTGCGCTACCCGCAGTTCAAGCAGCGATACGTATATGGTATTGATGCACCTGTCGATGCCGCGCCCCTGTCTGCAGACGAAGCCTTCACCGGCACGGACAAGGCACGCATCGGCGTGCACAACGACTGCTTTCTGTCCGGGCCGAACGACATCGGCACGTATGAAGACTATGGCAATGACAGCAGCCCGCGCCTGTCAGACGCCGCCGTGGTAAACGCCCTCCGCAACTACATGAAAGCGGAAGGCCAGTATGTAGTCGTTGGCGGCGAAACATGCAGCGATGACTATAGCCCGCAGAACGATTGTGAACCGGCCGGAATTGCCCAGCAGGAGTTTGCAGCCATGCATTACAGCTACTTAAATGCACATTACAACCACGCAGTAAACAATGATTGGCAGGATGGCGGCTGTATGGACGCCATCAAGCGCAACCTTGGGTACCGGTTGGTATTGAAGGAAGCAACCCTGCCCGACCAAGCCTTCCGTGGTGCGCAGGCGACGTTGTCCATCACGTTGGAAAACAAGGGGTATGCGCCGCCGTTCAACCGCAGGTTGCCGATCCTTGTTCTACGGCAGGTATCAGGAGGTGAAGAGGTGGCTATCCCGATAGCGCACGATGTGCGGACGTGGAAAACAGGGGTTATTCAGCTGAATGCGCAGGTCAGCATCCCCCAAGATATGGCGGCGGGCGAGTATGAGCTGTTGCTCCACCTGCCCGATGCTTATGATACCCTTGCACACCGCCCGGAATACAGCATCCGGCTGGCCAATGAAGAGGTCTGGGAGGCCGCTACGGGCTACAACCGGCTGCATCATACCGTGCAGGTCAAGTAGTGCTGCTGCTCAGGTAAGACGACTTCTGTTTGTTTCCAGCTGTTGGGTTTTTGGCCTGGGAGCGTGAACAGCGTGAGCGTTCCAGTCAAAAACCCAACAGCTGGAAACATGGAAAATTTTCAACACCTAAAAATTGCCATGCATCCTTCCAACGCTGAGGTACCACAAAATTTCGTAGCTTTGGCTGAATGCATAAGCCTATGTCGCGTATACTGCTATGCCTCCTGGTTGTGGGCGGATTGTCATTACCCCTGCTTGGGGAAGCGCAGCCCATCCAATTCCAGCAGTTGAGTGTAGAAGACGGGTTGCCGCACAATCATGTGACAGCCATCGTGAAAGACAAGCAGGGGTTCCTATGGTTCGGCACGCCCGCCGGCCTTAGCCGGTATGATGGCCATGAGGTGAAGGTTTTCCGGCATGTGGCCCAACAGCCTCACAGCATCGTTGATAATGATATCCTGGGATTGTTTATCGGCCCCCACGAGCAGCTGTGGGTGAAGACCAAATTGGGCATGAATATTTACGATGGCCGTGGGCAGCAGTTTATTCGCAATGTCGATAGTGTCTTGCAGTCAATGGGCCTGCCGGTTGCGGAGATACTGGATATCCGCCGCTCACCCCGCGGCGAATGTTGGTTTTTGCAAATTGGGGGCATGGTGTCCAGCTATGCCGAGCAGCAGGGAGCGGTTGTTTTATATCCCTGGCCAGATCCCACCGTACCGGTTACCGGAATCGCATTGGATAATGCTGGAGACGCCTGGGCAGTCGACCAAAAAGGTACGGTCCATCAAATGAAGGGCGGTTCGCCTGTCAGTTTCCGTCTTCAGGACAAGACCGCGGAAGCACAGCGTAGCGCTGAATTCCGGCTATTTATCGACCGTAAGGGGCAACCGTGGGTATACGCTCCGGCCATAGGCGTATATTGGTGGCCGGAAAAACAGGCCTTGCCGGTGCACATGACTGTCGCGTCTGCCATGCGATTGAGCAATCCCATCATTTTCGGTATCGCCGAAGATCCCGAGGGAAACATCTGGGTTGCCACGGATCACGGCGGCGTGAATGTAATAAATCCACAAACCCGCCGGGTTTCCTACTTGTTGCATGACCCCTACAACGACCGAACCATCGGCCAGAACAGCATTATGTCGATTTATTGCGACCGGGACGGGATCATGTGGGCCGGCACCTTCAAGCGGGGCGTGAGCTATTACCATTCCAGTCAGATCCAGTTTGCGCTGCACCAGCGGCAGGGAGATACAAATGATGCCACGCTGCCTTTTGATGACATCAATCAGTTTATCGAAGACGAGCGGGGGAACGTGTGGATCGGTACGAATGGCGGCGGATTGATTTATTTCGACCGGCAGACCAACCGGTTTACGACCTACCGGCATGATCCGAAGGATCCGCATAGCCTCGGCAGTGATGTCATCGTCAACTTGTGCCTGGACCGCGACGGCGTGCTGTGGATTGGCACCTACCATGGCGGGCTCAATCGCTTCGACGGGAAGCGGTTTGTGCGCTACATGCGTGACCCCGGTGATCCGGCATCCATTCCTGACAACAGCGTGTGGGAAATTTATGAAGACAGCCAGGGGCGGTTTTGGGTGGGTACACTTTCCGCCGGGTTGGCCCAGCTGGATCGGCGGACCGGCCGCTTCACCCGGCTCGGGTATGGTGAGCAAGGGTTCACACTATCGGCATACATTTCGGCCATCACCGAAGATAAGGAAGGAGGGTTGTGGTTTGGTACCGCTTCAGGCATCGAACTGCTCACACCGCAAGGCGAATTCAAGCGATTCTCCTATGCAGAGAGCACATCGGGAGGGCTTAGCCATGATCATGTAAACGCGATTGTTAGAGACAGCCGCGACCGCATTTGGGTGGCCACACGTGATGGCCTCAACCTGTATGAGGCGTCAAGTGGCACATTTAAGGTTTTCCGCACAGCAGACGGCTTACCGGACAACACGGTGCTGGGTATCGTCGAGGACCAAGCGGGGACGATTTGGGTCAGCACAACCCGGGGTATTTCAGCGGTACGTGAAGAGGAAGGCAGTCCGGGACAATGGCGCTTCTGGAGCTACGACCGCCGTGACGGTCTGCAAGCCAATGCCTTCAATGAAGACGCCGTTTGCCGGATGTCGACAGGTGAGCTGTTTTTCGGTGGTCCGTCAGGATTCAATATCATAGACCCTGCACGGGTGCAGTCGCCTCCATCCACACTGGCGCGGCCCGTGCTTACCGATTTCCAGCTGTTCAACAGCAGCGTGGACGCATCACTGTGGCAAGACGACAGGCCGCTGAAGCTTTCGCACGATCAAAACGTCTTGGGGTTTGTTGTCGCGTCGCTGTATTTCTTCAACAAAGACCGCGCTCACTTCCGGTACAAATTAGCGGGCTTTGATAAGCGCTGGCTGCCGATGGACCAGCACACCCGTAAGGTTACATTTACCAACCTCGATCCGGGCAACTACCGGTTTGACGTCATGGTCTCGGCTGATGGCAAGACATGGAGTGAACCCTATACGCTGGCACACATTACCATCCGGCCACCCTTTTGGCAGACCGCGTGGGCATACATGGCCTACGGCCTACTCTTCGTGGCCGGCATGCTGCTTATCCGTTATATCGAGCGCACGCGTGAGAAAACACGGTTTGCGCTGCTACAAGAGCGCCAGCAAGCGCGGCAATTGGCTGAGCTTGACAAGCTGAAAACACGGTTTTTTACCAACGTGAGCCATGAGTTCAGGAGCCCTATCAACGTCATCTTGGCCGCGATAGACAAGCTTCATCAGGAAACGCGTTCGTTGCCCGGCAGCCGCCATTTGGGCGTCATCGAGCGGAACGCCCGCCGGTTGCTTCATTTGGTTAACCAATTGCTTGATTTCCGGAAGGCCGACACGCAGGAGCTCAGGCCCCATCTGGAATGGGGGGACCTGGCATATGCTGTTGTACAGCACGTGGAATCCTTCAACGACATCGCTGAAAACAAAAAGATCACCTACCACTATTCGCTCAGCGATGCTCGCTACGAAGCTTGGTTTGATGGCGAAAAAGTGGAGCGCATACTTTTTAATCTGCTATCAAACGCGTTCAAGTTTACGCCGGTTGGCGGTCGGGTGACGGTGACGGTCAATTTCGAAGACACGATGACGCTGGTCGTGCGCGATACCGGCATCGGCATACCGCAGGCGGCCAGGGCACGTATTTTTGACCGGTACTTCCAGTACGATACGCCGCCGGGGATGCTCAACCAGGGAAGCGGCATTGGCCTTGCCATCACGAAAGAATACGTCCAGTTGCTTGGCGGGCGTATCGAGGTAGACAGTGTTCCCGACCAAGGCAGTGTGTTTACGGTTATCTTGCCGCTTCGTCCGCCTCCCGGGCAAGCCGACCAAAGCCCGCCGCATGTTGCTAAGTCAGAAAACAAGACGATGAAACGTGTCCTGTTGGTTGAAGACGATGAAGACTTCCGGTTTTACCTCAAGGACAACCTGCACCACAGCCTTTCGGTTTACGAGGCCGGCGATGCGGCGTCGGGATGGGCCAAGGCCCTTGCCGTCCACCCCGATATCATTGTGTCGGACGTTGCCATGCCAGGGGAAGATGGCATCGCATTGTGCCGGCGGTTGAAGAATGACGCCCGCACGCGGCATATCCCGGTCATCCTGCTTACGGCGATGGACGATGAGGCGATGCAGCTGGCGGGCATCGAATCCGGGGCTACCGATTACATCACCAAGCCATTTAATTCTGAGCTGCTGCGCTCCAAGGTTAGCAGCATTCTCCGGCAGAAAGATTCGATGGAGCAGACCTACAAAAAGCGCATAGACGTGCAGCCCGCTGATACCAAAAAGGAATCTGCCGACGAGCTGTTTCTGCGGAAAGCCTTCGAAACCGTTGAGCGGCATATGGACAACGCCGGGTTTTCGGTAGAAACCCTTGCCAGTGAGATGAACATGAGCCGGGTGGGGCTTTACAAGCGGATATTGACGCTTACGGGCCATACCCCCTCCGAATTTATCCGCAATATCCGTCTCCGGCATGCCGCCCAGCTGTTGGAGCAATCGGGCGTTACCGTGGCTGAGGTGGCTTACCAGGTGGGTTTCGGTAGTCCCAAGCAATTCAGCAAGTATTTCAAGGCATTATATGGTGTAGCGCCGTCCGCTTACCGGAAATAGCCCGATACAGTAGGCCGCCGGTTAACCAAAGTACCCCCATTTGTTAACATAAAAACCCCATGCCCTATGACGGGCAGGTGTATCTTTGGCCCGATAACCAATGCAGTAATCCATTACCATTATTGCCTTTTATGATAACATTCAGACGCTTATTTACCATCGGTTTCCATTCTTTGTTTGTCGTATGCCTGCTTCTCGGCCCCATCGTGCCAACGTTGGCCAGCCAAGGTGAGGGACCCGCCATCAGCCGGCGCGAAAGCGGTGTTACCATTACCTATCAGGGTATGGCCACGGCAGTCGATCACGAGCTGGCGCTGGATGTCATTACCGATCGGATTATCCACGTCGTTGCCCGTCCATTAGGCAATACGGTACAGCCGAGCCATTCGTTGATGGTTGTCGATTCGCTTCGTCGCACGGCCGGCCCGTGGCAGTTGGAAGAGACCGGCGATCAGGTCCTGCTGAAAACCCCGGTATTGACGGCGCAGGTCGCTAAGGCCACCGGTGCAGTCACGTTCCTTGACAAACAAGGGCAACCCTTACTTGCCGAACACCCGCGGGATGCCCGTACTTTTACCGCCGATGCATACGATGGCGATGCCTTTTACCGGGTCAGGCAGCACTTCACCATTTCAGACAACGAGGGGCTATATGGCTTGGGCCAGCACCAAAACGGCGTCATGAACTACCGGGGCAGGCAGGTGACCCTGTTGCAATACAATACGATGATTGGCGTTCCCTTTCTGCTATCCACCAACAACTACGGGCTCCTCTGGCACAACTATTCGATCACCAAAGCCGGCGATATCCGGCCCTTGCTGCCGCTATCAGCATTCCGGTTATATTCGAAAGAAGGGCAGCCCGGATGGCTCACGGCCACCTACCGCGACAAAGATCATCCCGAATCGGTATGGCTATCGAGGCCCGAGTCGGAAATCGCTTACCTATACCTCGATGATCAGTCCCGGCTTCCGGACTCCATAGACCTGGTCCGCAGCCAGGTCACCTACGAAGGCGCGCTGGAGTCGCCCTACAGCGGGCTGCACCGCCTGCATATCAATTATTCCGGGTACCTCAAGGTCTGGATAGACGGGCAGTTGCAGGAAGACCGTTGGCGCGAATCTTGGAACGCCGGGTCTTTCGAGGTTCCCTTAGCCATGGAGGCGGGCAAGCGCTACGCCATCCGGATGGAATGGCTCCCCGATGGCGGGCAGTCCTATTTCGGCGTCCAATGGCAGCGCCCCCTAAGTAATTCCGACCAGACACGCTTCTCCTTTGATTCCGAGGCGGGCGACGGCGTGGATTACTATTTTATTGCCGGTGAAGATATGGACGAGGTCATCGGCGGCTACCGCCACCTTACCGGCCGCGCGCCCATCATGCCGCGCTGGGCTTTTGGCTATTGGCAGAGCCGCGAGCGGTATAAGACGCAGCAGGAGCTGGAAGACGTTGCCCGCGAATTCCGCCGTCGCCGGATACCCATTGACAATATGGTGCAGGACTGGTCCTATTGGCCCGAGCACGACTGGGGAAGCCACGCCTTTGATTCCACGCGGTTTCCCGACCCTGAGGGGATGATCAAACGGCTTCATGATCAGCATTTCCGGCTGATGATTTCCGTATGGCCCAAGATCAATGAAGAATCGAGCGTCTACCCGCTTTTTCGAGACAATGGATGGCTCTATATGCGCAATATATACGACGGCCGGCGAGACTGGATTGGCAAGGGCTACACCTCCACGTTTTACGATCCCTTTAATGCCGGAGCGCGGCAGGGTTTCTGGAACCTGTTGAATGAAAAGCTTTACCAGAAAGGCGTAGACGCCTGGTGGATGGATGCCAGCGAGCCCGATATCCACTCCAACATCAACATCGAGGAACGGAAGTCGGTCATGCAGCCCGCTATTGGCTCATCGGCGCGGTATTACAATGCGTTTCCCCTCCTCAATGCCAAGGGTATCTACGAGGGGCAGCGCCATACCGACCCCAACAACCGGGTCTTTATTCTCACGCGCTCGTTTTTTGCCGGCCAGCAGCGCTACGCCGCCGCCGCTTGGAGCGGCGATATCTCTTCACGGTGGCATGACATGAAAGATCAAATCGCCGCAGGGGTCAATTTTTCCATGTCGGGTGCGCCATACTGGACGATGGACGCCGGTGGCTTTTTGGTCGAAAAGCGGTTCCATCAGCCCAATGCCGCCGATCTGGAAGAATGGCGTGAGCTCAACGCACGGTGGTACCAGTATGGTGCGTTTCTTCCGTTGTTTCGCGCGCATGGGCAGTTTCCTTACCGCGAGCCGTTCAATATCGCACCGGAGGGCCATCCGGCATACAACAGCATGCGCTATTCCATCGAGCTGCGCTACCGGCTGCTGCCTTACATCTACTCGCTTGCCGGAAGCACCCACCTGCATCACTACACGATGCTCCGGGGATTGGCCATGGATTTCCCCCGCGATGCGCGTGCTTTGGGCATCAACGACCAGTTCCTATTCGGCCCCTCACTATTGGTGAGTCCCGTGACCGAACGCGGTGCCACATCGCGCGCCCTTTACCTGCCCGAAGGAACGGGATGGTATGATTTTTACAGCGGCACATACCATCGTGGCGGACAAACGCTGGAAGCATCGGCGCCTTATGAGCGCATGCCTGTATTCGCCAAAGCAGGCAGCATCGTGCCGCTGGGGCCAGCGGTGCAGTATACCGATGAAAAACCCGCTGACGAAATCACGCTGTGGGTATACGGCGGCGCAGACGCCACATTCACACTTTATGAAGACGAAGGAACCAATTATAATTACGAAACGGGAAAATACAGCACGATTACATTTGCCTATCAAGAAGGAACCAAGGAGCTGCACATCGGCAGTCGCCAAGGCACCTTCCCGGGAATGTTGGCGCGCCGGAAATTCCATGTTGTCTATGTACAGCCGGATCAGCCGCACGGCATTGACACGGCTTCGCGCATCACCAAGACGATTACCTATAGCGGAAAGGAGGAACGGATAATGCTCAATAAAACGAACAAATGAACCAACAAAAATGAAATGGGCGTGGCCATGGGCCACCGCCCGGCGCCGTGTTAAATCTTTCAATTATAAACAAAAAACCATGCGATCTATTTTTTACAAACAGTACACGCGAAGGCTGCTGCATCTCACTGTAGGATGCTTAGCCTTAAACGTTTCGGTGCCGCCGCGCGCCGCTTTTGCACACGGAGACCCTGGCCTGATATCGGTACCAGCGTACGCCCGGCAAGAAACGGTCAGTGGCCAGGTCACCGATGAATCCGGCATACCCATGGCGGGCGTCACCGTTGCCGAACGCGGCACGAGCACGTCCACAAGGACCGATGCCGACGGCCGTTATCAGCTCACGGTATCATCTGCCGAGGCTATACTGGTGTTTTCGTCGATAGGCTATGCGCCGCAGGAAATCGTTGCCGGCGGTCGGCAAACGCTTAATGTCACGTTGCAATCCGAGGTCAATATGCTCGAGGAACTGGTGGTGATCGGGTATGGTACACAGAAAAAGAGCTTGACCACTGGTGCTTCGGTGCAAGTGAAAGGGGAGGACATCGCGAAGCTCAGTACCACCAATGTGGTCAATGCCCTGCAAAGCCAGTCGCCGGGTGTACAAATCACGCAGCAATCTGGTATGCCCGGGCAGGGATTTAAAGTTAATATCCGCGGTATTGGCACCATCGGCAATTCGCAGCCCCTTTACGTCATTGACAACGTGATTGGCGGCGACATCAACAGCCTCAACCCGTCAGACATCGAGTCTATCGATATCCTGAAAGATGCCGCTTCGGCAGCGATCTATGGGTCGCGGGCGGCCAACGGTGTCGTGCTTGTTACGACCAAGCAAGGCAAAGCCGGCAAAATGACGCTCAACTACGATGCCTTCGTCGGTTGGCAAAACGCGTATAAATTACCCTCGCTGCTCAACGCCAAAGAATACATGGCCATCCAGGATGAGCGCCGCTTTAACGAAGGATTGGCTCCGTATGATTGGGCGAGTCTAATCCCCAATCAGTATCAGCAGATTCAGGATGGTACCTGGAACGGTACCAACTGGCTGAAGGAAATCCATCAAGACAATGCGCTCACGCAAAACCACGCCTTCAACCTCACCGGCGGCACTGACCGGTCTACATTTGCCATGGGCTATTCCGTTGCGTCACAAGACGGTATCTTTGGCAAACCGGTGGCTCCCGAGTTCAATCGGCACACCGTGCGGCTCAATTCCACACATGTTATTCTGAAAAACGACGATTTCGATATCGTCAAGTTTGGCGAAAACCTTACCTACACGTACCGCACCAATTCCGGCATCGGCATTGGCAACATTTACTGGAACGACATCAATAACATGCTGAAAGGCAACCCGCTGATGCCCGTTTACAACAGCGAAGGCGGTTATTACGACCATGCGAGCAAAGTGGCCGATGGCTGGGCATTTGACGGTGCCACGGCCAACCCCATCGCCGATATGGTGTACCGGCGGGGCATGAACATGAGCAAGAACCATTCGATTATGGCCAACGCTTTTTTGGAAGTACAACCCATCAAAGATTTGCGTTTCCGCAGCAACTTCGGTTACCGGATGAACGCGTCGTCGTACCGGTCCTATACACCGGCCTTCCATTTGTCTACCACCTCCATCAATGACATTGATGATATTTCCCAAAATAAATCGCAGGGATACAGCTGGACATTGGAAAATACGCTGGCCTATCAACGTACCTTCGGTGCTGGGCACCACGTCGACGCTGTCATCGGCCAATCCATCGAAAAATGGGGGATAGGTGAAAATTTGAGCGTCACCACCTCCAATTCGACGTTCCCCGGCAGCTGGCAGCATGCCTACGTGGGCAATTGGATGGCCTTCCCGGGGTTTATGCCGACCATCGGCGGCGGCCACGATATTGAAAACAATTTTGCCTCCTTTTTCGGACGGGTCAACTACAATTACAACGAAACCTACATGGCCAGTGTCATCCTGCGGGCGGACGGGTCGTCCAATTTTGGCCCGAACCACCGCTGGGGTTATTTTCCATCGGTTTCGGCGGGCTGGAACGTCTCCAATGAGTCGTTTATGGAATCGGTCGATTGGCTCAATTTCTTAAAGCTGCGCGCAAGCTGGGGCCAAAACGGAAACGCCAGCATCGATCCGTTCCAATACCTGGCCACCATCGCCATCGACAGCCATAACGGCTATTATTTCGGCAACGACAAAAACACGCTGCGCAACGGAGCTTACCCGGATGTCCTGCCCAATCCGTATGTTTCCTGGGAAACATCCGAGCAGGTCAATATCGGGCTTGATGCACGCCTGGCGCAAGATCGGCTGGGCATCGTCTTTGATTGGTACCGCAAGTCAACAATCGACTGGCTGCTCCAAGCACCGGTTTTGGCGATCTTCGGAACGAATGCGCCATTTATCAACGGCGGTGATATCGAAAACCGGGGATTTGAGCTCGGCCTCAACTGGAATGACAGGCGGGGCGACTTTAGCTATGGCATAAGCCTCAACGGATCATACAACCGCAACCGCGTGGTGCGGATTGCCAATAATGAGCAGCTCATCGAAGGGCAGGCCAATGTGTTGAGCCAGGGCACGTTGCCGATGTATCGTGCACAGGTAGGCTTCCCCATCGGCTATTTCTATGGCTATAAGACCGATGGTATCTTCCAGAACGCGGAGCAAATCGCCGACTACCGTTCGCGCGGCCATGGTGTATTGGCCAACGCACAGCCCGGTGACGTCATCTTTGTCGATACCAATGGCGATGGCGCCATCACCGATGCAGACAAAGTGCAAATCGGTAACCCGCATCCCGATTTTACCGCAGGGTTCAACCTATCGCTCGGCTACAAGGGCATCGATCTCAACGTCACCGCTTTCGGTGCGTTCGGCCATCAGATAGCCAAGTCCTACCGCTCATTTGCCGACGCGCCGCTGCAAAACTACACCACCGAGGTGTTCCAGCGCTGGCACGGTGAGGGCACTTCCAACCGCTATCCGCGGCTGACCAACGGTAGCCATACGAACAACCAGTACATTTCAGACATTTACATCGAAAATGCCGATTTCGTGAAAATCCAAAACGTCACGCTTGGCTACAGCTTCAAGTCGTTGTTTCCGAATCTGCCGCTGGGGCAGGCCCGTATTTACGTGTCGGCACAAAACCTGTACACATTTACCGGTTATTCAGGCATGGACCCTGAAATCGGTTACGGCGATGAACAGGGCTGGGTATCGGGTATTGATCTCGGATTTTATCCGAGCCCACGGAATATCATCATTGGATTGAATGTCAACTTCTAACATATACGAACATGAAACGGATTATCGCGATAACATTAGCTGTCATCACCCTATCCAGTTGCGAGAGCTTCCTGGATACGACGAGCTATGACAAAAAGAATACGGGCAACTTCCCGATGAATGTGGCCGATGCCGAGCAAATGATCACAGGCATCTATTCGACATTCAGCCGGGCTATTTCCGATGCGGCACACACCCATTTCTATGCTGCCGAGCTTGCCTCCGACGACCGGTTCGGCGGTGGGGGGGAAAACGATCGGGACATGCACGGCCTTGATCACCTGATGAATACACAGCCCAACCGCTTCCTGCCTTTCTGGCGGGCCCGCTACCAGGGCGTCTTCCGGGCCAATACAGCCATTGCCACGATGGACAATGTGACCGGCTGGGCCAGCGAGTCGCAGCGCGACCAGCTGTTGGGCGAGGCTCATTTCCTTCGGGCGCTATTTTACTTTGAGCTCTCCCAGATGTTCGGTGAAGTGCCGCTCATTACGACACCCGAAGCCGAAAACGTACCCAAGGCGCCTGCCACGGAGACCTACGCACAGATCGGTTATGATCTCCAGCAGGCCATCACACTGTTGCCAACGGTGCCTTACACCGCTGTCTCAGCCGGACATGCGACGAAGTGGGCGGCCCAGGCACTGGCTGCGCGGGTGTTTCTGTTTTATACGGGCTATTATCAGCAGAGCGCGCTACCCGTAGCCGGTGGCGGCGAAATCAGCAAGGCTCAAGTAATCAGCTGGCTGGATGAGTGCATCGCAAACAGTGGTCATGGCTTGGTGGCTGACTTCCGCAACTTGTGGCCCTACACCAACGAACACACCGCTGAAGATTACGATTACGTGAAAGAAAACGGACTGTCCTGGGTAGGCGATGGAAACCAAGAAACGGTGTTTGCCGTCAAGTTCGGTACATTGGTAGACTGGGGCGATAACTACACCCTTGGTTATTCCAATCAATATGTGCTGCATTTTGGCATGCGGTCCAACAACGGCCAAGCCAACACCTTCCCCTTTGGGCAGGGGTGGGGCGCGGGCCCGGTCAATACCCGGCTATGGAATCAGTGGCGCCAAGCCGAACCAACGGACATCCGGCGGACGGCTTCCATAATCGACGTAGAAAATGATCTGGAAGATTACATCTACGGGGCAGATTCTCAGATGGAAGAAACCGGGTTTTGGCAGAAAAAGTATATCCCGGTCACGGCATATCGGGACGGCACGTTGCTGCCCTCATATGCAATCCTGAGCGACGGCGCGCCAACCGACATGCAGCTGGCCCATACGCAAGATTTGGTTTTGATCCGATTTGCCGATGTGCTGTTGATGCATTCGGAGCTCACCGAAGACGCAGCCGGACTCAACCGCGTGCGCGCACGCGTCAACCTGGGGCCTGTGGCTTATTCGCTGGAGGCGTTGAAGCGCGAACGGCGTTGGGAGCTGGCCTTCGAAGGCGTTCGCTACTTTGACCTGATGCGTTGGCACGATGCCGCTGATGCGCTTGCCGCACAGGAAGGTACACCCATCAAAAACAAAGGCATAGACACGCAGATGCGGGGCTTCGGCGGTGGGTACCGTGCGCGCTACGAGGCCACCGGCGGTTTCTGGCCGATCCCACAAAACGAGATCGCCCTTTCGGGTGGAGTATTGACGCAGAATGCCGGATGGGGTACGCCCGCCGATGAATTTCCGGGATGGTAAACACTAAATCAGAAGACAAATGAAGACATATAGCAAATACAGTTTGTGGGCCATGTTGGCAGCGCTGCTATTTTCGGCCTGCGAACCCATCGAAGATCGCATGGATATGGGCGGTGCAATCACCGCCGAGCAACTGGACGTTACCGCCACCCCCATCGTTGTCGATGGCAAGAATTCCAATCGGGTCGCCCTGGACAACCGGAGCCCGGTACTGTCGTCGTGGGACTACGGCTCCGGCGTCACCCAACGGAAGACGGATACCGTCCTGATGGTCGCCACAGGCCAGCAGGAGATCATTTTCACCGGACGCAACGCAAACGGGACGGAGATCACCAAGACGCTGCCAGTCCAGATCGACGAGCTGACGTATGACGTGCCGCTTGAATGGGGCTACCTCACCGGCGGGTCGGAGAGGACCTGGGTGTGGGACGACTCCCAGCCCGCAGTGTGGGGCAATGGCGGCTACCTGGGTAGCAGCAAGCCCGAGTGGTGGATGCTGTCTGTTGCGCAAATCGACGAGCAGGCGCCCGGCGAAGGCGAAGGAGCTGAGATGGTGTTTTCCCTGCGCGGTGCCCGGCTTACGAAAGTCAAAGCCAATGGACAAACGGAGACCGGTGGCTTCTCGTTTGACATGACGCAGATTACCCTGGCGGAAAATGGCGACGTCTGGGCAAGAGGCAAGCTGACAACCCGCGGTGTCACCGTATTGTGCGGTAAATCGCCGGATGAAGGCAACATACCCGTCTACGAATACGATATCCTGGTGGTCAATGACAACCAGCTGATACTGAGTTATGCCCCTCCCGGCACCGCAGCTTGGGGCGCTGCTTATTTCTGGGTATTCCGGGCGGAAGACTAAACGCAAGGCTGCAAACATGATTTCCGGGGCGAGCAATCGCCCCGTTTTTTTATAATCAATGCAATTTAGTTGCAATCTTGAAAATAATAGTATCTTTGGGTATTCAATGTTTATCCACTATCAATGTTTATCCAATGAAATCGATAACTACAAAGCGCATCGGCGATTCGGTGCATGGCTTCCTAAACCGGCCCACGTTCGTTCTCTTATTACTTGTGGTCATGGCTGGCTGTGGCCGGCAGGAAGCCGGTGTTTCCAAGCTGCGCATCGGAGCTGACGGCAATGCGGAGGCCTTTGTCGGCCAATCGTTTCCCGTTGAAGCCCACGTGGCGGCTACGACGACGATAAGCGAAGCTGAAATTAGCATCCGGCCCGTTTCAGGCGACGGGTGGGTGTTCAACGGGCCGTTTAGCGAAGGTATCGCAGGCAAGAAAGACGCGACTTTCGCCGCACGTATTGACGTTCCGGCAGACACCGAGCCCGGCAACTATACGCTGACCCTACGGGTCACAGACGCCGATGGGTCGGTCAGCGAAAGCACGGGAGACTTCCGGATCGGTATTGATAGTACGGTGCCGATAGCCGGCGATCTGGATGTGGGCATCAATGCCGCAGGCAATGACCTTCACCTCGAAACCGAATTAACGGTGCCCGGCAAGATTGATCAGGTGACCGTCGAAATCAAAGGCGATGCCTGGAGCGACGAAGTCGCGTTCGCCGGAGACCGGTTAGTGGGGCAGCTTGCCCACCATTTTCATGAACATATAGCGGTGGCCGAAGCGCCCAAAGGAGACTACCGGGTTATCCTTACGGTGGCCGATCAGCGTGGTCGGCGTGCCCAGGCTGAAGGCACATTTACCAAGAAATAGCCCGGCAACCCCTTAGGCAGTACCGCTGGCCGGCATGGACAGCATGCGCAAGGGTGCTGATCATCATGTAGTTGGCATTTAGTAATGCACCAAAGTTGCAAAAATCAAACGCAAAAGGGTTTGGTTTTGAAAAATTAAATGCATCTTTGTGGCGTTAATAACCCTACATGTTTTCGCTATGGCTACACATCTCGTCAAGCTCAATTTTGATAAACTCGGCATCGTCACGTCGATTGCCTGTGCCATTCACTGCACCGTGCTTCCGTTACTGGTTGCGGTATTGCCGATGCTGGACATCCCTGGCTTGGAGCATCCCGCGCTGGAATGGTCATTTATCGTACTCGCACTTCTTTTCGGAACCTTGTCCATGATGCATGGCTATCGCCGGCATCATGGCCGGTTGTTGCCGTTTTCCTTGTTTTCGGTGGGCTTTGTACTCTTGTTGCTTAATCAGCTATCTGACGAAGCTTATGTCTATGCGCTGATCCCCGCATCGGCCGGTTTTATTATTTCAGGGCATGTGCTGAACATGATTTATAGCAGAAGGCAGTCTCATGGCAAATAAACACCGCGGTTGTAAATGACTCATTACGTACATCGGTCCGGATTCATCATGCGTATGTTGGCTATGTGCATGGTCATTGCGGTTGTCGGCGTTCCGCTGACATTCGCCATGCACACGCATTCGCATGATCAGGGCCTCTGCGGAGATCATGATCACCACGAACATTCTTCCCATCAAAGCGATGCCCAGGAATGCAATCTCTGCACATTTTACGCCCACTATGTCCCAAAAGTAACCTATTCCGGCCCTTCGTTTATATGCTGCGCGCCGGTTGTTCCATGGCGTGTACTCCCTGCGCGGCCGCTGGATTGCGGTGTGCTGTGTAAAGGACTGGGGGCAGTATACATCAATAAAGGGCCTCCCGCTTCACTCATCGCTGCATAGCTTTCCGGATGGGCCGGTGTGCCCATCCGTCGCCTACGGGTATATCTCCGTTTGCCTGTTGCGGCAATCGACGGCAGATGTTTCATTTTTCAACATTCATTTTTTTACTGGTTGTCATCCAACGCAATGAAGATCACCATCGGTATGCTTACCGGGTTGCTTTATTTCAATATCGCTTACGGGCAGAGTTACCGGCTGTCGGGCCGCATCACCGACGGGACCGATAACCCCATCGCCGGTGCGCGTGTGACGCTTCGGGAAACCGGCGCGCAACAGGTTACCGATCGGCAGGGATCGTTTACCTTCACGGGCCTGCGGCCCGGTGTTTACCACATTGATGTGGCCAAAATGGGGTACGAGCACGGGCAGGAAACGGTTGCCCTGGCGCAGGACAATCAGGGGGTGACCATACCGCTCAAGGGAGCCATGCATGTGCTTGACGAGGTGCTTGTCATAGACAATCATGTGGCACGGCGGAAGCAGGAAGAGTCGCTGAATGTGGAGGTCGTGGGTCGGGATTTCATCCACCGGAACCTCGGTGGCAGCCTGATGCAGACGCTGGAGCGGCTACCAGGCATTCAGACCATCGGCATCGGCGCCGGGCAGTCCAAACCGCTCATCCGTGGTCTTGGTTTCAACCGGGTGGTCACGGTAGACAAAGGCATCAAGCATGAAGGCCAGCAGTGGGGGGCCGACCATGGGTTGGAGCTGGATCAATTTGCCGCCGGCGAAGTGGAAATCGTCAAAGGGGCCGCTTCCTTCGTTTACGGTTCGGATGCCATCGGCGGTGCCATTGACGTCAAGCCCGAATCCCCGCCGGCGCCGCATACGGCTATCGCCTCGGTCGATCTGGTGGGCAGGAGCAACAACGGAGGATATGGCACGTCGGTGCGTCTCGGCGGCCGGGGCAGCCGGTGGTTTGCCGATGGGCGCGCCACCTACCTGCGCTATGGCGATTACCGGGTGCCCACCGATACCGTATATGTCTACGATTATGGGGTAGCGCTCCACCGGCAGCGCCTGCGGAATACCGCAGGACGGGAGACAAACCTCCACGTCAATGCAGGTTACCTTGGTGAGCGGTTCAATACCATCCTGTATGTCAGTAACACGTTCCATGAGGCGGGGTTTTTTGCCAATGCCCATGGGCTGGAGCCGCGCCGCGTAGACGCCGGCATGCACGACCGGTCGGCGAGGGATATCCTGATGCCCCGCCAGCAGGTCAACCATTTTAAAGCCATCAGCCGGAATGCCTTGCATTGGGGCGCGCACCACCTACAGGCCGAATTCGGTTTCCAGCATAATTTCAGGCAGGAGTACAGCCAATACGTCAACCATGGTTACATGCCACCGGTTTTCCCCGATACACTGGGCATCCCCCAGGGGCTGGAGCGCGAATTTGACAAGCTCGTGTATTCGCTGAATGTGAGGGACTACTGGAAAGCCGGCCGGCACGAGCTGACGTTCGGCCTGGGTAGCGAGTACCAGGACAACACCATCCGCGGCTGGACGTTCCTCGTTCCGGCCTTCGGCCAGCTGACCGCCGGTGCTTTTGTGTATGACAAATACCGGTTGAGCGATCAGGCGCTGCTCCATGCGGCCGTACGCTACGACCATGGCAGCCTGCGCATGTCTGAATACCGGGACTGGTTTCCTTCGGCAGTTGATGATCACGGCTCGCAGGAGTACCTGCTCCGGGCGGCAAACCTGCACCGGCGTTTCAACAGCCTGGTCTGGTCCGTAGGGCTCAACTACCATCCGGCCGGCACGTTTTCGCTGAAAGCTAATGTGGGCAAGAGCTTCCGCATGCCGATAGCCAAAGAGCTTTCGGCCAACGGGGTAAACTACCACTATTTCAGCTATGAGCAGGGCAACCCGGCGCTGTCAGCAGAGCAATCGTACCAAGCAGACCTATCGGTGGAATGGAGCCCTGCCGGATGGCGTATCCAGATAAGCCCATTTTACAACTACTTTCCCAACTACATCTACCTGAATCCCACGTCGTCTTTCGACCATTATTACGGAGCGGGCAATCAGGTGTTCCGGTATGAGGAGAGCCGGGTGATGCGCTATGGGGGCGAATTGCAGGTATCCCGGCGGATCAGCCGATCACTGACGGCTGAGGTGCTCGCAGAATACCTGTTCTCCAAGCAACTGTCGGGTGCGAAGCGTGGGTTTTCGCTTCCGTTTGCCCCGCCTCCCTCCTTGTTGGTCAACCTCTCCTGGGCGCCCGGGCGGGCCGGGAATCCGTTTATGTCCGTTGATTACAGGTTGGTGGCCAGGCAGGATCGCATTGTGCCGCCAGAGAAGAAGACCGATGGCTACGGGGTGGCCGCCATCCGGGCTGGTTATACGGTATCCGTAGCGCATCATCCCGTGCACCTGAACCTGCAGGTGCAAAACCTGCTGGACATCAAGTACATGAATCATACCAGCTTCTACCGGCTGATTGAACTGCCGGAGATGGGCCGCAACGTTGTCTTATCGGTGCGTATCCCCGTCGCGGTGGCCCGGGGCGAGGCCGCAAAGCAAGTAAGTAAGAAACCAAAACAATAACGAATAGCTATGAACACACCCAACACAAAACTTATTATCGGATTCATCGGGCTCGGGGCCCTGGCTTTTTCGTCCTGTAAGAAAGACTCCCAGCCCGAGCCAGCCATGCCGGTGATCGAGCACGTTGAGGTCGGTTTGGGCGACAACGGCATCGGTGTCGTCGGCGAGGACTTCCACCTGGAAATGGATGTTGTCGCCGGTGAGCGGATCGATGTTGTCCAAGTCCGGATCGAGCAGCGCGCAGGCGAGACCTATACCCGGCAATGGCACCACGAGATTACCTGGGAGCAGTATAGAGGCGCCAGGAATACCAATGTACATCGGCATTTCGACATCCCCGAGGATGCGCCGGAAGGGACATACGACTTTGTGATCGTGGTGCAGGATCAGAATGGCGCCAGGCTGGAAGAAAAGCGGACATTGCGCATTTACCTGCGGGAGAATCTTCCCGTTGACCCGACGTTAACCATTTTTAACATCCATAATAACAATGAAATCTTTTACCGGAACGGTGAATTCGCCGGGGCGGATGTATTCCGCGGTGGCGATATCATCCGATCGCAGGTCACCATCGGGGGGCTGAAGGGCGACGGTGCCATGTACATCCTGCTGATTGACAAGCAGCTGAACCATCGGCCTGAAACCGTCGACGGTATTGACTTTTCCAAGGCCATCGTTTACGATGTTTATCAGCACGAAGGTTGGGAGACGGTGGGCGATTTTTCCAATTTCGTATTCGATTTGGAGACATTCACGACGGTGCGTGCGTTGCCGCGGTTCACTATCGGAGCCGATCAGGACAACAATTCCCCGCAGCCAAACCCTATCAGCGGCGATAAGACCTGGAAGTCCGGCGACTACCTTTTTGGAGTGGTTTACACCAATACCACGCACAACATGAGCTTTTACCATTACATCGACCTGAAGGTCGCGCTCAATTAGTCGATCATAAATTGCAGATCATGAAAAGAATAGTCAACGTCTTTGTCCTCCTATCCGTGCTGCTGTCGTGCAGTAAGGATTCAGAAACAACCGACACCGAGTACCCCGAGATCGATATGGCGTATGCAGAAGCCTTCCCGGTACAATGCAGCACCATCCGGCGGGGGGAAACATTCGTGTTCCGTGCGTTATTCAGCGACAATGTGGCCCTGGGTTCTTTCAGCCTTGACGTCCACCACAATTTTGACCACCATACCCATAGCACGGAAGTCAATGACTGCGGGTTGGACCCGGTGAAAACGCCTGAGACACCCTTTGTCTACATCCGGTCTTTCGACATCCCCGGCGGGCCGCAGACCTACGAAGCGCGCATGGAGATCGCCGTACCTGCCGATGTGGATCCCGGAGACTACCATTTCATGATCCGGGTGACCGATCGCGAAGGGTGGCAGACCATGAAGGGGCTGAGCATCAAGATCCAATAGTTGCTTAATCAATAAATACAAATAATCACAATCAAATGCTAATGACAATGAAAAAGCAAAACAAATTCGCAGCACTGGCCCTTGTGGGCTTTACCGTCTTTTCCCTGGCATCCTGCGACAAGGATGATGACAATGAACCAATACGGGAAGGCATCGAACGGGCGGAGCTTATCCTTACCGAGGTCAGTGGAGAAGGCGTGGAGGCACATGGCGACCATTTCCATGGCCTGGGGAATGCCGTAGAAGGCGAATCCATCGTTATCACTTTCGACGAAAACGGCATCGCCACTTCCAACGGCCACCTGCACCTGGAGGCCGAAGCGGTGTACAAAATCGAGTTGAAAGCATGGGACTACACCGGCAAGGAAGTGCAGAACGATTTCATCGCGGACAAGGCCACCGCCGACCATTACAAGGCGTTCCTTATCGGCGGTGATTTCATCCTGAACCCCGATTCGGATGACGAGAGCGGCGCTATTTTCCAACCGCGCGAGCAGACGTACGCCGATGGATCGGCGGTGAACGGGCAATACGAAACCACGGGCATCTTGAGCTACTTTACCATCGGCCATGACAACGAGGGGCCAACAAAGGAAGTGACTTACGTGCTGCGTAGATTGAATGCAGGCGTGAAGGAAACCATTACACGTCTCGATTGGAACCGCAGCGATTATGCCAGTGCATTTGCCGGCGAAAATGTGCTGGAGCTGACGTTCGAGATCCATGCCGAGCACGGGCATCATCATTAAGACGCTATTGTTGTGTTTGTGAAGCGGGGGAGCCAAGAGGTTTCTCCGCTTTTTAGTTGCAACCATGTTGCTTTTGTGGTTTTTTGTTTATAGCTTTGGCGTAATGAACGGTTGGCGTGCTGCCGTTACGGCGTACGCACGGTATTCGCCGTCTTTGCCGGTGCGGCTTACCGCCAAGCATGGGCTGAGCGGCCACTGACGTTCATCCGGGGGCGTGATAGCTCCAATAAAAAAACACGTGATGCAAAAAATACCCGAACAACTGCTGGACGATCTGGGCGACGCCCATGTGATGACATCCATTGAGACACCGCTGCGTCCGGATGCTTTCGACAAGACCGACGGAGAGAAAATCGCAACCATCGCGCGTCATTTTGCCGCGATCATGGAAGCGCTTGGCCTTGACCTCACGGATGACAGCCTGAAGGGCACACCCCGGCGGGTGGCGAAGATGTACGTCAAGGAACTTTTCCGGGGGCTCAACCCCGCAAACAAGCCGGATCTTTCCGTGTTCGACAACAAGTACGGCTACGGGAGGATGCTTGTCGAAAAGGACATTGACGTTTCATCGGCCTGCGAGCACCATTTCCTGCCGATGATCGGCCGGGCCCATGTGGGTTACATCGCTGACAAGCAGGTGATCGGTTTGTCCAAGATCAACCGCATCGTGGAGTACTATGCCCGTCGGCCGCAGGTTCAGGAACGGCTGACGCTCCAGGTATTCAATGAGCTGAAGCAGGCGTTGGGCACCGAAAGCGTCATCGTTGTCATCAATGCCGAGCACCTGTGCGTTTCGGCCCGCGGCGTGCGCGACCGTGGCAGCAGGACGACCACGCTGGAATACGGCGGAGCCTTTTCAGACAAGGAGTTGCGGGAGGAGTTCCTTCGCATGACATAACCCTTGGCCCAAATCAATAAAAAAGTCACCTATGGTGAAATCCACAAGCACATCAAATTGCTTGTCGATATGGCCAAAGGCGAATTCCATTGTAAGCGGGTCTTCCTGCTGGGCGGGATCATCATCAATACCAGCCCGGGCTACAACGATGCGGTGGAAATCTACAACTTCGAGGTGGTCGATGTCGGTGCTACGGCCGGGTCGGACGAAGATGAATCGCATTCGATCATTTACTCGGAGGTTTTTAAAAACCCGTGAGTGCCTTTAGCTGGCCGTTACCCGGCTCGTGCGCCCGGCGTTTGCTTGTTGGTGATAACGCGCCGAAAACCGTATCTTTGGCTTATCCACAAAAAACCAACATACATGGCGAATACCACAGACATCGCGGCGATACTCGGACGGCTTGCCGTTGCGCCCATCAATCCGGCATGGAGTACAGGTAACATCAGCGGCCCGTCAGAAGGCGGGCCGCTGATAGCGTGTTTTTCACCCGTAGACGGCGCGCATATTGCCGCCGTGGGAGAGGCTTCGGCCGCCGACTACCACGCCGTGGTGGCGAAGGCCACGGAAGCCTTTGCCACTTGGCGCGAAGTTCCCGCGCCGCGGCGCGGCGAGATTGTCCGGCAGTTCGGCGAGGCGTTGCGCCGCCACAAGGACGATCTGGGCGCGCTGGTTTCCTACGAGATGGGCAAGAGTTTGCAGGAAGGCTTGGGCGAAGTGCAGGAGATGATTGACATCTGTGACTTTGCCACCGGCCTGAGCCGCCAGCTCTATGGGCTCACCATCGCCTCGGAGCGTCCGGGCCACCGCATGTATGAGCAATGGCACCCGCTGGGCGTGGTGGGCATCATCTCCGCGTTTAACTTTCCCGTGGCTGTCTGGAGCTGGAATGCCGCCATCGCCTGGGTGTGTGGCAACGTGTGTGTATGGAAGCCCTCCGAGAAAACACCGCTTTCGGCCGCGGCCTGCCAGGCCATCATCGCCGGGGTGCTGGCCCGCCATGGTTTGCCCGAAGGTATTTCCTGCCTGGTGCAGGGCGGCAGGGCACTGGGTGAGCTATTGGCGGGCGATCCACGTATCGCCCTTGTCTCTGCCACCGGCTCCACGCGTATGGGCAAGGCTGTCGCTGCGGCGGTGGCGGCGCGGCTCGGCAAGAGCATCCTGGAGCTGGGCGGCAACAACGCCATGATCATTACCGCACATGCCGATCTGGATATTGCGCTGCCCGCGGCCGTATTCGGTGCGGTAGGTACCGCGGGGCAGCGGTGTACGAGCACACGGCGGCTCATCATCCACGCTTCGGTATACGACGCGTTCAAAGCACGGCTGGTGCGCGCCTATAGGCAGCTGCGCATCGGCAACCCATTGGATGAGGCCAACCATGTGGGGCCGCTGATAGACCGTGCCGCGGCGGGCAGTTACCTGGCTGCCATTGCGGCCTGCGAGGAGCAGGGTGGCCATTTCCTGGTGAAGGGCGAGGTGCTGTCGGGCGAGGGCTACGCCTCCGGCTGCTACGTGCGGCCTTGCATTGCCGAGGTGTCGCCGGACATGCCCATTGTGCAGGCGGAGACTTTTGCCCCCATCCTGTACCTCATGAAATACGAGATTTTGGATGAAGCCATCCGCATGCAAAACGAGGTGCCGCAGGGCCTGTCGTCGGCCATCATGACCCTCAACTTACGGGAGGCCGAGCGGTTCCTTTCAGCGGGCGGTTCGGACTGCGGCATTGCCAACGTCAATATCGGCACATCCGGCGCCGAAATCGGCGGCGCTTTCGGCGGCGAAAAAGAAACCGGTGGCGGGCGGGAGTCCGGCTCGGATGCATGGAAGGCCTACATGCGCCGGCAGACCAACACCATCAACTATTCCGACAAGCTGCCGCTGGCACAGGGAATACGGTTTGACCTGTAGGAGCCCGCCAGCCCGTTTGTCGGCAACAAGCTCCTTTTGGCAGGCCAACCGAAAAACTGGCGGTCGGTTCCTGCCATTTTTTCGGCACTGTTAGCGTTTCTTCATCGAATTGTTAAAAAACGCCGAAACTTTTGCCTTTGCCAAAACACTGCACCCGTTTTGTCGTTAAAAAGGCATATGAAGAAGCTATTGATGATCCTGACATCCCACGCCGATCTGGCGGACGGAACAAACCAGACCGGCGTATGGCTGAGCACATTTGCCGATGCCTATTACGAATTTATTAAGGCTGGGTTTGAGGTGACGGTTGCTAGTCCCAAAGGTGGCAAGCCGCCGGTAGATCCATTAAGCGAAGAAAGCGACTATACCACGGAGGGTATAACCACCTATCACGACGACTTGATGGCCAAGATGGAGTTTGGAAACACCTGGAGCCTGGACGAAGTCGGTTCGTTGGTTTACGATGCGGTCTATATCGCTGACGGGCACGGAGCCCTATGGGATATGGCAGACGATGCCCGGCTGGGTAAGATCCTGTATAGCTGTCTGCTAAACAATACCCCCGTCGCGATGGTGGGCCACGGGGTGGCCGCGACGTTTGCATTGGCCAAACTTCGCCCGGACGCCTTGAGCGGAATGCGCATCACCGCCTTTACCGATACCGAGGAAGCGCTGTTGAAGCGGCACCGCCACATACCGTTTAGCCTCACGGATCGGCTGAAAGCTTCCGGTGCCCAGTTTACCCACGCGATTATCCCCTTTACGCCGCATGTCGAGGCAGACGGCATTTTCATCACCGGTCAGAATCCGGCATCGGCAGCTATGGCCGCGCAGGAACTGATGGGACGCGTTGAAGTGGAGCAGCTCTTTTGCGGTTAGTGCCTTGCCTGCCCACGGCCGGCGAGGATGGGTCGTCGCAGGCGGTCGCCGCCTGACGTGGGCAGTATAAAACTTCACAATAAGCTAATCTTAGGTCAATGCCGGCTTGATGTTGCTGCTGTATCCTTGCCCGGTGTAATGGAGCGACATACAGACGCCGATTTGCTGGCGTTGATTCGGCAAGACGATCATCAGGCATTCAGCCGGCTGATGGGAAAATACCGCGCAGCGCTGGTAGGTTATATACGCAAGCGGGTGGGGAGCGGCCAGGAGGCCGAAGACCACGTGCAGGACATTTTTCTCTCCTTATGGCAAAACAGGCATCAGGTCGGCCCCGACCCTTCGGGCAGCCTGGCGGGTTACCTTTATACCGCTGCCAAATATACCGTCATTGACTGCTATGCCAAGCGCAGATCTGAAATTCCCTATGGCGATATGCTCGGCGAGATCCTCGATATTGCGGCGCATGAGCAGGTCGATACGGATTACCTGGTCGCCGAGTTGCAGGCTATCATCGGCCATGAAATTGCACAGATGCCCAACCGGCTGCGGCAAGCCTACCAGCTGAGCCGTGAAGAAAACCTTTCCATCAAAGAAATCGCCCGCCAGCTCATGCTTTCCGAGCAGACGATAAAGAACAACATTTCGGCCGCGCTGTACCAGCTGCGCAGCGCCATCCGCCGGTATAAGGAGGGCGTTTTGGCCGCCGTGATCCTCCTCCGGTTTGCTATCCAGTTATTTAACGATTGTTTAACCTTGCTTTAAAGTACTTCCCGCCCGCTTGCGAGATATAGAGGGCGATGGAAGACAACAAACCAAACGACCAGCAGATCCGGGATCTGCTGCGGCGCTACGTAGCCGGCGAGGCCAGCGATGCCGAGCGCCGGGCGGTGGATGCCTGGTACCACCTTTTTGTCGATCAGGCCGCGGCGCAGCAGGCAGAAGAGGCGGAGGGGCCGCGCGCCAAGGGAGGCGGGATGACTACGCTACCTGCGCGGCCGGGTGTTTTCCGGCGCTACCGCTGGTGGGCGGTTGCCGCATCGCTGCTGGTTGCCGTATTGTGGGGTGGCGCGCTGCTGTCGCGGAGTGGCCACGAGCCGCAGGGCAAGCATAGCGCCGCCGTGCGCCTTTTCAGCAGTGCCGAACACCGCAAACGGATCGCGCTGCCGGACGGCACCGTGGTGATGCTCAATGTACACAGCCAGCTCGAAGTGCCCCAAGACTTCAACGCCGGCCATCGGCATGTGGCGCTTACCGGCGAGGCATTCTTCGATGTCGCCAAGATGCCGGAAAGCCCCTTTTCTGTGCGGTCAGGCATGCTTACCACGCGGGTGCTGGGCACGTCCTTCAATGTAGAGGGGTATGCCGAAGATCAAACAGTGAAGGTCGCCGTGGTAAGCGGGCTTGTCGAGGTGTCGAAAGCCACGGCCGGCAAGCCCGATTCGCTGTTGTCCGGGGGCATCTCCAAAAACCAGACCCTTACCTTCCGGAAAGACGACGGTTCGGTAGCCATCCGGACCGAAGACAGCCGCCTCATCAGCGCCTGGCAAACGGGCGAGCTCGATATCAACAGGCTCACCCTGCCTGAGTTGGGCCACAAGCTGGCCCGGCATTTCAACCGCACGCTCGTCATCGACCCGCGGTTGACCGATGATACACGGTATACGATACATTTCGCCAACGAAAATCTACGGGAAATCATGGACGTGCTTGCCGAGATGACCCATGCAAATTTTGAAGAGAAAGGAGGTAAATTGCTGATACAATCCAACTAAAAAAAACCGGGCGAAGTGCCGCTCGCCCGGAATCTTTCGAAGATGTACTTTAATGAAATTGCGAATCCACTAAAGACAATCAAAAATGCAAAAAACTTTAAGTTATACCAATATTTTATTCAGGATGAAACTTACACTTGCCATGGTGTTGGTGTCCTCCGCGGTGCTGCTGGCCAACCCACTTACGGGGCAGACGCTCAACGAGGTGACCTTGTCCATCCATGTAAAGCAAAAGGCTTTAAACGAAGTCATATCGCTTATCGAACAGAAAACGCCCTTCATCATCGGCTACAGCAGCGACGTGCTGGACGGCGACGAAAAAATCTCCGTGCAGGCAAACAACCTCAGCGTGGCCGACGTGCTGGCGATGATTACCGGGCCGCGCAACGTATCGTTCAGGCAGGTG
This sequence comes from Parapedobacter sp. ISTM3, assembly GCF_016533505.1. Lineage (NCBI taxonomy): Bacteria > Pseudomonadati > Bacteroidota > Sphingobacteriia > Sphingobacteriales > Sphingobacteriaceae > Parapedobacter > Parapedobacter sp. ISTM3. The sequence continues at coordinate 232,820 of NZ_JAENGN010000007.1, forward strand.
TCTGCGAGGTATGTGCTTATCGAGCCGGCCGCAGCCGCGGCCGCAGGCCCCGGCGGTGAAGCCCAGCAGCCGGGCCCCGTACGGGGGCAGGTCACCGACAAGCACACCGGGCGCACCCTTCCCGGCATTACGGTGAAGGCCAAGGGCAGCTCCGCGACCGCGCAGACCGATGCCAACGGCGTGTTTTCCATTGCCTTGCCCGCGGGTGAGCGGCAGCCGGTGCTGCTGTTTAGCCATGTGGGGTACCGCAGCCAAGAAGTGCCCGTCGAAGGCGATCGCCAGCAGCCGCTGCACGTACAGCTGGAGGCCGACCTGCTTGGGCTGGAAGAGGTCGTCGTCACCGGGCAGGGACTGAGCGTCTCCAAGCGGCGCCTTTCTACCAATGCCGCCGTGGTCAGCGAACGCCAGATCCGGGATGTGCCCGCCACCCGTATCGACCAGCTGCTGCAAAGCCAGCTGCCCAATGCGATGATCAAGCTGTCGGGCGGCCAGAGCGGCGCTACATCCATCATCCAGACCCGTGGGTTCAACTCGGCATTTGCCAACTCCACGCCCATCATCTACGTGGATGGCGTACGTGTAGACAACCTCAACACCGCCCCCACGCTGGGCATGAACCTCTCCGGCGGTATCTCGCAGGGAGCTTCTACCAGCGCGCTGTCCGACCTGCCGGTGGAAAACATCGAGCGTATCGAATTTATCAACGGCGGTGCCGCCACCACACTGTACGGTTCTGACGCTGCAAACGGCGTACTGCAGATTTTCACCAAGAAAAACGGCACCGGCAGGGCCTCCTTCTCCGTTGGGGCGGATATGGGCGTGGAGACCCCCACGGCCGATTTCCATTATTTCGATCGCACCAAGGACGTACTCTACCAAAACAGCTTCTACAACCGCTATACCCTCGGGCTCAACGGCAGCACGGCGGGCTTCGGATACAGCTTGGCCGGTTCATTCAGCGACGCCAACGGGGTGCTCATCCACGATCAGAACCGCCAGCGCAAATTCAACTTCCGCCTGGGCATGAATGCCCGGTTGCTGGAGGGGCTTACCTACGAGAGTTCGTTTTCTTACAGCAACCAGGGGCTGTCGCGCGTGCGCAACGGCAACTCGGGCGGGTACTCGGGGCTTTGGTTTGTAGAAGACGGCGCTTCAAAAATCATCGGGCCGGGTTTCAATCCCGTGCTGGACGAGCTGTCCGATGCCGATTTTGCAGTGTATAAGTCATTCGTCGACTCGGCCGAGCGGCTGCAAGACAACCGCTCCATGGTCAATCGTTTCCAGACCTCGCAGTCGGTCAGCTACCGCTCCCCATCGGGCATCGTGCTCAAGGGCACGGCCGGCGTAGACTTCCGCCAGCAGCGCGAGCGATCTGCCGTGACCATGGCCTACAACCGGCACATCCGCTCGAACAACACGGGGTCGCTGTCCAACTTCATGCGCAGCTTCCTGGGGCTCACCTTTGACCTCAATGCCCAGTATGACTGGCAGGTAGGCGACTTTTCGTTGCTCACCACGGTGGGCGGCCAGCTCTTCCGCACCGAAGACCGCCAGGTGGCCTACATCGGCCAGGATATCCGTGATGGCGCCCAGACCATCGGCCAGGCGGCCACCCGTACCAGCAACGAGTTTTATGCCGAGGTGGCCAACTACGGGGTGTTCGTGCAGGAAAACATCGGCTACCGCAACCGCTATTTCATTGATTTCGGTGTGCGGGGCGACGGCAACTCCGCGTTCGGTTCGTCCGTGGGCATCCAGTATTACCCCAAGGTGGGGCTGTCTTACATCCTGAGTGCCGAACCGTTTTTCGCCGCCATGGGCCAACAGGTGCTCAACACGGTGAAGATACGGGCCAACTACGGCGTTTCCGGCAATTTCCCCACGCCCTTTGCGCATGAGCGCACCATCGCCTTCTCCGGTTTCGGCGGCGGCCAGTCGGCCACGTTTGGCCATCCCGGCAATCCCGACCTGCGGCCGGAGAAAACCTACGCCCTGGAGATTGGCCTGGATATGGGCTTCTTCCGCGACCGGCTTTCGCTCTCGGCAAACTATTTCAACAACGAAACGCGCGACGCACTCTTCAACGTACCACCCGCCGCCTCGTCAGGCGTAGGCAGCTCGCTGCGCAACATCGGCCGCATCGAAAACAAGGGGTTTGAAATTGCGGCCAACGCGCAGGTGGTCGACAGCGAAAAGTGGGGGCTCAATGTCCGTGCGTCGGCCAATACGGTAGACAACATCGTCGCCAGCACAGGCGGTGCCCCGGCGTTCAACATCAACGGGCTCACCTCGCGTACGGTGCAGATTGTCGTGCGCGAAGGCTATCCGGTGGGCTACATCTCCGGCAACTACGGGGTGTTTGACGAAAGCGGGTTGATGGTCGAGACCATACCGCTGTCTTTCCTCGGGTCTACGATACCCACCCTCACGGGAAGTTTCGGTTTCAACCTCCGCTACCGGCAGCTTTCGTTGTTTGCCAACGCCGACTACCAGCATGGCGGGTACCTCCACAACTGGGATAAGCAGTTCCGCATCAACTACGGCGCTTCCACCGCAGGCGTTCCGGCGGCCGAAATCGAGCAGAACGGGTCCATGAACTGGCTGAATTACTCGCAGCTCTTCGTGGAGCGCAGCGATTTCATCAAGGTGCGGACCATCGGGCTGGTGTATAACCTCAAGGCCGGAGCACTTCTCCGCCGCATAAACAATGCAAGTATTGGTTTTACGGCCGTAAATCCGCTGAATTTCACCGCATCGGCCTCCGATCCCGAAGCCGTGATGCCCGGCGGGGCGCAGGGGCAGGGCTCAGCAACCACCGGCGGCATCAACTATGCCGCACATTCGGCAGCCCGCCAGTTTCTCCTTTCGCTCAAGTTCAGTTTGTAACCACCTCAAAAAAATACGATGAAAACGACCCTCACATGGATAACACTAGCACTTGCCGCGACGGTTTCGTCGTGCTCGCTGGTGGAAGTCGAAAACCCCAATATTACCGACGAGACATTCCTCGGCACGCCCGAGTCGGCCGAAGTATGGTTGAACGGCTTGCAGAAGCAGCTTGCCCAGACGCTCAACCAGACCGTGGTGTTTGCCGAGATGGTGTCTGACAATTATTACAACAACAGCTCGTTGTCCAACCAAGTGTTTGACATCCCCACGTTGCTGCCCGAAGACCTGGATATAGACAACGTGCAGCGCGAGCTAGCCCGGCTGCGCGCCATGGCCGTCTACGGCGTGGAAAGGGTGGTACCCGCCGCAGCGGACGGCACCCGCGAACAGCTGGCCGAGATGTACTTCTATGCCGCCTATGCCAGCCTGCTGAGCGGTGAGCTGTTTGCCTCGCTGCCGGCCGTAGAAGCGGGCCCCGTGTTGCCGGCTACGGCCCACCTTGAAAACGCAGTCGGTTACCTGCAGCAGGGCCTGTCGCTGACCGCCGATGCAGGCCGGCGTACGGTCTATACGCTCGCGCTGGCGCGGGCCTACCATGGGCTGGGCGACCGGCAGCGCGCGGCACAGCTGGCACAGGAGGTCATTGCGGCCGATCCGCTGGTGCTGCGCAACGCCGTCTTTGACGGGCTCAACGGCGCATCGAACCTGATGCAGACCTATACCTTCAGCAGCTCCACGAATACGCTGGCGCCCCTGCCGAGGCTTGATTTTCTTGATCCCAAGTACTTCCACGTCGGCAACGCCAGCGCCGACCAGAAGCCGATAGCTTTACTGAAAGGCGAGGAAGCCTTCCTCATCGCCGCGGAGGCCGCCATCGGCAACGGCGACCTGCCCGGGGCGAAGGCGCTGCTGACCCGGTTAGTCGGCGAGGTCGTGTCGGCGCGGCCGGTGGCATCTGTCGATGGCCGCCATGCCGAGCGCAAGGGTACGCGCAGCGACTACCCCCTGTCGGCCGCCACCAAGGTGCGGTTTGCGCCGGGCGGCCCGTTGCGGGAAGGCCTCGTGCTGGGCCGGGGCGATGGCAACATTACCGTGCACCGCGTATCGGGCACCTCCGTGACGGAAGCGGAGATTGCCGCTGCCGGCGATGCCGATGCGCTGCTGTACCTGCTGTGCCTGCTCCGGCAGGAGATCTTCATGTCCGAGGGGCGGCGCATGACCGATCTGGGCATCCGGTTTCCGATATCAACCATCGAGCAGCAGAACAACCCCAACGTCAGCGCCCAGGACATCCGGGCCACGATACCGTCCTTTATCCCCGGCCAGCTGGGCATGGACGACTTTGAGCACGACGAGGCTGCGGGCGTTGTGACCATCCTGCACGATATGAACCGGGTGTTGGTAGCAAATAAGGCCAGTGCCGGCATACTGCCATTGGTAAAATAATCCACCTGAAGAAGACGAAGATGAAACATGCATTCCTATTTTTGCTGGTGATGGCTACCACATTGGCAAATGCCGTGGCAGACGATGGCGCCCGGCTCAAAGCGACTTATTTGGAGATATTAAAGCCTTACGGGGCCGATGAGGCGCTGCTGGATCGGTGCTGGGAGGAAGTGGTGGAGGCCTATACCGGCCCCCGGCGGCATTACCACAACCTGGAGCACCTGGCCAATTTCGAGCGGCATCTGCACAGCTGCAAGGACAGCCTCGAAGATTTCGAAACGGCCTTCCTGGCGATGATTTACCACGATGTGGTATACTTCACCACCGACGGCACGAACGAAGACCAAAGCGCGGCCTTTGCCGACCGCCACCTGGCGCTGTTGGGCTATCCCGCAGATAAGGTAGCGCGCTGCCACGCCTTGATTATGGCTACCAAGACCCATGCCGGCAGCACCGATAGCGACACGAATTACTTCGTGGATGCTGATATGGCCATTCTTGGCGCGGATCCCGCCGCATACCAGCGGTACGTAGCCAATATCCGGCAAGAATACGGGGCGTCGCCCCAGTTTGACCGGGGCAGGCAGCGTGTGCTGCAGCACTTCCTTGATATGGACCGGCTCTTTAAGACCGATTTGTTTTTTGATCGGTTTGAAAAGCAAGCCCGCGAAAACATTGCGGCAGAGATTCGGTCGCTGCAAGCGAATTAGTGATCAGAAGCAGCTGCCCATAGGCGGCCAGCTGCCGGATTAGCTTGTTACGGGCCACGGTCGTCCGGCGGTTTACCGCAGGTCGGCCGCGGCCTTTATCCTGTTTGTTTATTATGATAAGCAAAATCTTCGTATATTTGTGTATTATGGTATACAAATGGATAGATTGATAGAAAAATACCGGCAGAAACTCGGTCATACATCATTGGATTTCATGCGGAGCGCAATGGAGTCCATTAATTGGAAGGCACGGCTGATAGGCATAAAAGGACCGAGAGGTGTAGGGAAGACCACGTTGATGCTTCAATACATCAAGTCGCACCTTCAGGACCAGCTTGCGCAGGTACTGTATGTAAGTTTAGACGACATTTGGTTCAGCAATAACCAGCTGGTTGACTTGGCTGACGATTTTGTCAAAAAAGGGGGCACCCACCTTTTTCTGGATGAGGTACATAAATACCCGAATTGGTCGCAAGAACTTAAGAATATTTATGATGACCATCCGGGGCTGCAAGTGGTGTTTACAGGCTCGTCACTGCTGGAAATCCTCAATGCACGGGCCGATTTAAGTCGCAGGGCGGTTATTTACCTGATGCAGGGGCTTTCTTTTCGCGAATACGTATCCCTTGAATATCGGCATTCCCTGCCGGCAGTCCACTTATCCGATATGCTGGAGCACCACCAGGATATTGCAGGCGATATTTTGTCAAACTTCAAGCCCTTACAATATTTTTCAGATTACTTAAAGCGCGGCTACTACCCCTATTACCGGGAAGAAACCGATTTGTATGCCCAGCGTGTAGAAGAGACCATCAACATGATGCTGGAAATCGAATTGCCTCTGCTTCGTGCGGTTGATATTGCCTATGTTTCAAAAGTCAAACAGCTGCTGCTGGTTATTGCAGAATCCGCCCCGTTTATTCCCAATGTGAGCAAAATCAGTGAAAGAATAGGCATTAACCGGACTACCCTGCTTTCGTACCTGCACTATCTACAAGAGAGCGGGCTCACGCAAAACCTGTTTCGGTCTGCCAAAGGTATCAGCCGGTTGCAGAAGCCGGATAAAATCTTTCTGGAAAACACCAATCTGGCTTATATCATCGGCAATGCCGACATTGGCAATGTCAGGGAAACCTTTTTTGCCAACCAGCTTTCCTATCGCCATCAGTTGGAATTTCCCGAGAGGGGCGACTTTTTGATCGACGGCCGGTATGTGTTTGAGATAGGCGGAAAGGATAAAACCGGAGGCCAGCTGAAAGGTGTTGGGGAAGGGTATGTTGCCGCTGATGGCATAGAATACGGCACATCTACAAAGATTCCGCTGTGGCTCTTTGGGTTTTTGTATTAAGGCATACCGGCTGTCCTGTTACGAAAACGCGCTTTTTCTGACGCCAACCCCCCCGGTGGAATCGTCCGGCCGTTACCGCGGCCTAAACGCCTCCAGCGCTTCGGTCGGCCTACCGGATGCGTCGAAGGCCCCAAGCGTATAGCCCTTCCATCCGCCATAGGATTGCGGCTCCCAGTAAAATACACCCAATGCTTTTCCCTCGGGCAGTGTATGAGCTTTGGCCATCAGGTCTTCGAGAAACAACCTGGCCGTTGCAGCCTCGTCCCAGCTCATTCCCACTTCGCATACCATCACGTCGCTGCCATACCGTTCCACCATGTCGCGCATGTTGGCCAGGCACTGTTCGTTGCGCTGCTGCCAGTCGTCCGGCGAAGGGTAGAGCGACATCCCTATCACATCCCACTTGCCGCCATTGGCCTTCAGCCCGTCAAACAGCCAGCGAAACAAGCCATTGTCATAGCCGTTTTGGAGGTGTACCACCACCTTGGTGTCCGGGAATACAGCCTTTACGGCGTCATAGCCTGCATTGTTCAACGCAGCATATGCGGCCATGTCGGTAGCAGCTTTGCCCGTTTCCCACAGCATGCCATTGCCCGTCTCATTGCCCACCTGCACCCATTCCGGCGCGATACCCCTCGCTTGCAGGGCCTCCAGCACTTCGGTGGTATGCGCCGCTACCGCTGCTTTCAGCGCCTCCAGGTTGCTACCTTCCCACGCCTTCGGGGGGCGTTGCTGCCCCGGATCAGCCCAGGTGTCGCTGTAGTGAAAGTTGATGAGCAGGCGCATGCCGAGGTCGTGTGCACGGCGCGCTTTCACCAGGAGGTCTTCCATGCCGCACCAGCCATTTTCGGGGTTTACCCACACGCGCAGGCGGATGGCGTCCATGCCCAGCTGTTTGAGCAGCCGCATGCCATCCTGCTCCGCACCGGCAGCGTTGTAAAACCTGCGGCCCGAAGCTTCCATTTCCGTTATCCAGCTTACGTCCGCGCCGCGGGCAAACGAGGCATCGGGGCCTGCCGGTGCCGGTGCTGCGGGGTCGCTTTTACAGGCCATCAACAGCATACCCCAAAGCATGTAGAGTCCGTAGTATTTCATGATGGCCGATTGTTTTATACACGCTTTCATCTCTTGTTAATCTACGGTGTAGCGAAACGCCTTCGGGTCGCTCAAATCCAATGTGAGCGTGTGCGTGCCCACATGCGGGTACGCGAATCCGCCGGCATCTGCGCGGTACAAGGCACATACACCTTCTTCCGGGCCCTCCCCGAAGAAGAATCCCCAATCGCCGTTTACCAGTATTTTGATGCCCCATTGTTCGGGTTCGGTGGTCGTGATGGAGGCTGTCCACACGTTGCGTTCGCTGTCATAGGTGAGTGGCGTTGCATCGGTGCTCCAGCCGTTGAAATCTCCCGTTACGGCCAGCGAGCGAACTACGGTTTCGCTCCACGTCAGCTCGTTTACGTCAGCTTGCAGGTACAAGTAGCCACCGTTGCTGGTCCAGAGGTTCCAGCGGTCACTTCCCGCATGCAGGCGGTACTGGCCGCCGTCCTCAGGGTACGAACCGTATATGGTCGGGGCGGCATCACTTTCCTCACTGGCCAGGTAAAAGTTGTACCATTGGTCTACGCGCACAAAACCATCATAGCGTCCGTCTTCATCGCGTGCACACAGCTTCCACGGGAAGGCCGAAAAGTCGCTGGTGGCCATAAACAGGTAGTCGGCCGCATCGGAAGGCTGGTAGGGCGTCAGCGTCAGCCGGATAGTATTGCTCCGCTTGGGCGGCACATTTGCTGCCAGCTGGGTTTCGACGCGAACATACACCGTGCCGGGTTCACCGGGCACAAGGCCAAGGCCCAGTGCCAGCTCGTTGAGGGCAGCATGGGTATACGAGAGCGAGGCACTGCTTACGTCTTGGGGCCTTGCGGCCGTACGGAAGGCTTCGTCCAGTGCAAACAGCGCAGTAGTCTTGATGGCCATGCTTTTCGCATCGTAGCCGCCGGTGAGCTGTATTTCGCCGGTGTTCCAGACCAGCTGCAGGGCCAGTGTGTTTCTTTCCTGTTCATCCAGTATCACAGTCTCGGCTGTTGCCGAGAGGTCCGGGTCAGTTAGTCCGGTGGCTACGACGGTATCGCCCGCCTTCTCGCAAGCCATCGCGATGATTGCATAGCAGAGCACCCATCCTGCGCGGCGTATCGTGTTATGTTTCATGGTTTCCATTGTCATTAAGTGGTTAGTAGCCTACGTGTTGTATCAGATTCGGGTTGGCGGCTAGGTCCGTCACCGGGATGGGGTACAGGTCGAACCGCGCATCGGTGGCCGTTCCACTCACGGTGCCACCTTTCCATTGCCACAAATAGTCGCCTCCGGTAAACCGGCCGAAGCGGATCAGGTCGGTACGGCGTACGCACTCCCAGAACAGTTCACGGCCGCGCTCGGCCAGCAGGAAATCCAGCGTGAGTGCCGATGCGCCGATGTTGCCGCTGGTATTGCCGTAGGCCCGTTCGCGCAGCTGGTTTACGTATCCCAGCGCCGTCGTGGTATTGCCCCCAGCGCCCCCCCGTACGGTAGCCTCAGCGTACATCAGCAAAACATCGGCAAGCCGGAAGAGCGGAAAGTCGGTGTTCACCAGTCCATCGTCGGTCATATAGGAGCCGTCGTCGTACAGGTTGGTATATTTGATGATGGTGTATCCCTGGCTGGTGGACGACGGGTCTTCCACATCGAGTGTCTGTCCGTCAGTCCAGAACGCACCGCGGCGGTCCACCTCGCCCGTCGCATCAGGGAAGAGTGCCACAAACTCACGCAGCGTGCGGAAGCTCTGCCAGCCGGAGACGACACCGTAGTCCGGCGCATGCATTGACCCAAGGATGGGGGCGTTCACCAAGTAGGTCATGCCGCCCCAGGTGGTGGTCCGCGCCGCGTCCGACTGGATGGGGAAGATGATTTCGTTTTGCGTACGCCGGTCGTTGTCGGCATTAAACAATTTGCGGTAGTCGGCCTCCAAAGAAAACCCACTGCCGATCACCTTGTTGCAGTATTCGATGCAGTCGGCATTCCGCTCGATACCCGTGTACACCTGTGCGTTGAGGTAGTTTTTGGCCAGCAACGTCCAGGCCGCTGCCCGGCTGGCGCGGCCATACTCGTTCTGGAAAGGTTCCGGCAATATCGTTTCGATGGTTTTCAGTTCAGACTCGATGTAGTCAAACAGTTCTCCGCGGGTAATCCGCGGTGGGAAAAACGCCCCAACCTGGTCGTTTTCGGTTACGAACGGTACGTGGCCAAAGAGGTCCATGGCGTGAGAATACGCCAGTGCGCGCAGGAAACGGGCTTCGGCAGCAAACACACGGATTTCCTGCTGTTCAGCCTCGGCAAACCTCCCGATTCGGTCATCGGTCGCGTTGCGCAGCAATTCGTTGCAGATGGCTATGGTATAATAGAGGCGGTAATACATCGCACTCACCCACGTATCAGACGCTCCCCAGCGCATGTATTGAATATCCACCAGGTTGTCGCCTCCGGCCCAGGAATACACCAGCTCGTCGGTGGGAATCTCCTGCAGGTTGAAATACGACCGCAGGTAACCATAGGCTGCCGTCGGGCTGGCCATATCAGGGTTACCGTCGCCTTTTTCGTTTCCACCGATGGCATACGAAGCATAAAGTTTTGCGAGGACAGCCTTGTAGTTTTCCACTGAAGTGTATACAGACTCGGACGTCGATTCCACCGTAGGTAGCTGGTCCAGGTGGCTTGCACAACTGCCGAACAGGCCCATCAGGCCGATCAGTAATGAGACTCTTATAGCGTTCATGATCATAACGGTTAAAATTGGAGGTTAATACTCAAAGAGTACGTACGCGGCCGCGGGTAGAAGGTGCTGTCAAAGCCGTTGGGCAACTCCGGGTCATTTCCCGAGTACTTGGTCAGCACAAACACATTCTGCACGATGGCTCCGAGCCGCAGCCGGGCATTGCCCGCGATGCGGCCCACATCATATCCCAGGGTGACGTTTTCCATGCGGAGGAACGACGCGTTTTCCACGTAGTAATCCGAATAGTACTGGCGCGCACGGAAATTGGTATTGAGGAAGTCGCTGTGCAGATTGTTCAGCGCAAAGGGAATGTATTGCATCGTTTCCCATGCACCGAGGTCCATTTTGGTGTGGTTAAATACGTAGTTGCCGATGTTCGCGCGCAGGGTAGTACCCGCGGTCCAGCGTTTATAAGTCAGCTGCGTGTTGAACCCCAGAAACCATTCCGCGGCCGGCGACTGGTAGCGGTAGAGGTCGCCCTCATTGATTACACCATCGCCATTGAGGTCGGCGTACATGTTTTCCAGCGGTTTGCCCTGTTCATCATACACCTGCTTGTATACGTAAAACATATTCGGTTCGTATCCGGTGGTGAGGATCTGGATGCCACGGCCGCTCACCCAGGGGCCCACATATGAGCCTACCGACCTGTCGTCTTCCACCATAGAGAGGTTCGTGACGTTGATATGCTGCTGTGTGGCGTTGAAACCGACCTCCCAGGTTAGCGATTCGCGGCTGATCGGCGTCGCATTGATCTGGAATTCAAACCCTCGGCTGTCGATATTGCCCACGTTTGTGGTCGCCGTCTGGTCAAAATTCGTCCCTGCCGGTACCGGCACGTTCGCCAGCAGGTCATGCGTCTTCCGGGTATAATACTCCACGGCACCGGTGATTCGGTTGCCCCACAGCCCGAAGTCTATGCCATAGTTGAAGGCGCGTGTCGTTTCCCAGCGCAGGTCATACACATACACGGACGGTCGGTACACATGGTAAAAGCTTTCGCCAAAGCGGTACTGGGCAAATTCGTTTCCCCGGTTGTAAATAGAGAGGTAGCCATAGTTGCCGATGCCGTCCTGTTGTCCGGTCACGCCGTAGCTGGCGCGCAGTTTCAAGTCGCTGATGGTGCGGTGTCCCTTCAGGAAATCCTCTTCAGAAAGCCGCCAGGCGAGTGCTACGGAAGGGAATGTTCCCCAGCGGTTTTCCGGGCTGAATCGGGAGGTGCCATCGCGGCGGATAGTTGCGGTAAGCAGGTAGCGCGAGCCGTACTGGTAGTTCAGGCGGCCGTATACCGACAGCAGGGTGTGCCGCTGGTCGGACGCCATGGCGGTAGACTGCACGTCGCCCGCTTCGTTGAAGTACGTTACGGCCGGGCTTTTGGCGCTCCAGTATTGGTAGTCGTATCCGGCGGTAACCTCCAGTGAGCTGTTTTCCAGCGGCGCGGCATAGTTGAGGTACCCGGTAAACAAGCGGTTTTGCGTGTTTTGCGCATATTCGTTGAAGGACCCTCCCACGGTGTAGGCGCTGGCCGCCGATGCGGGGATGCGGTTTTCCCCTTCGCCACGGGCATAGTCATAGCCCAGCGTCACATGCGCCTTCAGCTCCGGCAGGAAATGGAATTTATAGTCGATGTCCAGGTTGCCGGTAGAGCGCGCTACGCGGCTTTTGTGGGTTTCCTGGTCGAGCAATCCCATGGGGTTGAGGTTGGCGCCCGTTGCCGGCACACCGGCATTGTCCAGGCTTTCGTAGAATCCGCCGAACGCGTCACTGCCCGAATACACCGGTTGCGTGGGGTTAAACGCCACGGCCGACCAGATAGCATCGGTATTGGCAAAGCGGTTGTTGTTGAGCGCCCCTTTCACGTTGAGGTTTAGCGTCAGGTGCCGGTCGAAGAATGATGGCGAGAGCGACAGCGCGCCGGTGACCCGGTCGGTGCGGTCGGTCTTCAGCGTGCCCTCCTGGTCATAAAAGCCCACTGAAGCCCGGAAGGGTACAGATTGAGCGATGCTACCCGAGAGGCTTACGTTGTTGTCGGTGCCGAAGGCCGGCTGAAACACCTGGCCCACCCAGTCGGTACGCTCCCCGCCAAGCAAGGCCTGCTGTGCCGCTGTGCCCTGCTCGCGCACCAGCTGGTCAAACCGGTCGGGCGACAGCATATCGGCCACTGGCCGCTGCCGTTGCATGGACAGCACGGATGAGAAGCCCAGGCGCAGCGCCCCGGCCGTCCCCTTCTTGGTGGTGATCAGCACCACCCCGTTGGAGGCGCGCGAACCATAGATGGCAGTTGCCGAGGCATCTTTAAGGATGGTCATACTTTCGATGTCATTGGGATTGATGAGGCTCATAAAGTTGCTGCCGTTGCCGCTGATGCCGCCGTTTTCCAGCGGCACGCCGTCCAGTACAATCAGCGGGTCATTGCTGGCGCTGAGCGAGGCCCCACCACGGATACGGATGGTACTGCCCGCTGTGGGTGAGCCGCTATTGGACATCACCTGCACACCGGAGGCTTTGCCGTTGATGAGCTGCTCGGCGGAGCCTACCAGCCCCGGGTTGAAATCCTTGCTTCCCACGTTGGCCACCGATCCGGTCAGGTCTTTCCGGGTTTGGCTACCATAGCCCACCACCACCACTTCGTCCAGGTCCTGGCTGCTTTGCAGCAGCACAATATCGATACGCTCGCGGTCGGCATCCACCGTTTGCACCAGGTAGCCGATGGATGAAAAGACCAGTTGATTCATGCCTGTGGGCACCGTCAGGCGGTACGTTCCTTCAGCGTCGGTAGCGGTTTGCACGGCGGTGCCGGGCACCGAAACACTCACCCCCGGAAGGGGGGTGCCCGATTCGTCGCGTACTGTGCCTTGCACGGTCATTTGTTGCTGCTGCTGTGCCTGCATGGCGTTGGGCATACCGATAAGCGGCGTGCCGGCAGCAAGGCCGCCGGCTAACAGTGCCAGCCAGCAGCTCATAGCCCGATGTTTTCGTCTATATTCCCTCATGTCATTTTTGGTTTATATGGATTATCTGTTAGTTGTGCGTCATTCCAGCCATATACTGGCGATGGCCAGTTCTGCATCCTGCGTCACCGCTCCCAATGTGTGCAGCACCAGCGATTCGATAGCCGTCGGGTCGAAAGGCAGCGGCACGGTAGGCGAAAAATAGCGATCGAGGAATACCGGATACGGTGCGGGCAGCAACGGTGTATCGCCCAGTCGTAGTGCGCTGAGCGGCACCTTCACCACCGGCGCGCCGCCCAGCGCCACTTGGGCACTGTAGGTATACCCATCGGTGGTGGTAAAGCCCACGGCCAGGCTGTCCAGCGCCTTGGCGCCTGGGACCGCTAAGCACAGGTGTGTTGCGCCAGCCAGGCGTTCCTTCCGGTTGGCCACCGCGTCGGCTACGTAGCGCCGCCAGAAAAATCGGGTGTTGCTACCGTGCTTGGCAAAGGTATAATGCCAGGCTTTGTGTGCCGAAGGGTGGTCCCACCGGTGCTGGCCGACAACTGCGGACGTTTCCGGCATGGCATACGTCTCCAGTAGCGCCCCGTCGGCCGCGGCATCCACCAGTACCACGGGATAGTCCGCCGATACCACCCCCGTGTGCCAGTAGTGCGGTACAGGATAATCCCAGTCGAGCGGCGCCCCCGGCCGGTTGTCGGGGAATGTCGTAGTGTGCCCGTCGGCATACACGGTAACCGTGTACCGCAGTGTACCCGTTGCCACCATTTCAGGCGGGATCGTGCCTTCATACCGGTATCCGGCCGTGCGCTTCAGCAGCACCCGGGGATTGCTGGCCGACCAAAACGACACCCGGTCGGTATACAGTACCACCGAATCCGGGAGGGATGGCCCTACGACGGTGGCCTGTACGGTCAGCGGTACACCGGCATTGACCGTTTCCGCGGGCGTATGTACCACCGAAAAAGTGGACGCGTGGGCCTCTGGAGCCACATATTCGCCAAGAGCGATAGACCGCCAAGGTGTAGCCGCTGTCCAACGCCGCGTGGCCTCATCCACGGCATCCTCCCGGCACAGCAGGTATACCCCCGGCCTCACCGTCAGCGTCCCCTCGTCGGCACGGGAGGGCGCAGCGTCGGTTTCCCCGGTTAGAGGCACCACGCCGAAGCCGCTACCCAGATCCGGCAGCCGGAGCTGCATGGGCCACGTATTCCAGGCGATGGTCACGGCCTCGCGGCTCAGCGATGGCTTCGCATAGGGGTCTGCCACCGCCACGGCATCGGGCATCACTTCCAGGCGCCACACGCCGGGCTCCAGCCGATCGAGAAAATAGGCGCCCGTGCCTTCGTAGCTCACCAGTGGCGAGCTGCCGCAGCCGGCCACGGCTGTCAGTTTTTCGCGCGCGCGCGGCGGCACGGCGGTGTGGTTGCTATAGAAAAATACCGTGTCGCTGTTCAGCACGCTCAGGTCTTGTTTGTGGCTCACCAGAAATTCGCCAAACAGCGTATCTGCCGGGTACGCACCAAACGACTCCCCGCGGTCCACGCGCCGGGCCACCTCGGCCGCTATCTTCATGCTTATGGCCTTTCCCGGTGTATATGCCAAATTCAGGTAGTGCGTCTGATAATCGGTATTATATCGCGCCAGATCGATCGGGTCGTAGGCAAATTGCGTAATCCACTGGAACCCCTGGCTGCGAAACGTGCGCGCCATAGCCGGGTAGAGGTACGTATACGCCGCATCCGCGGGGTCAAACTCATAGACTATCTTAGCCTTGCCATCAAACCCCCCGAGCGTTGAAAACGGAATAGAATATTGGTCCAGGTACGGCAAGAAATTGCCCTTACGCGTAAAGCCTGCCACCAAGCCGATGGGATACCACTGGTAGGTAGCCCCCTGCACGGCGCTATCGAAGTACGCACCTACATGGTCCATGTTATGGCTCACGTTGTAGAACACCGGTTTGGTATTGCCGGCCTCTTTGATGGCCGCAAGCATGCGGTTGATGTAATCGCGCGTCTGCGCGGGGTCACCGGTGTGGCAGGGCTCGTTGTTGATTTCGAAGCCCACGATATAAGGGTCGTCGTGGTAAGCCAGTCCGGTATACGGATTCCGGTGCTGCACCAGCTGGCTTACGTACCGTTCCTGCGCACGTATGGCTTCGGGGTGGCTGTGTACCTCGCATTTGTCATAGCGGTAGGAAAAGCCGCCCGTTGGCTCGTTGCGCTCGGGATAGCCGTTGCCGAAGGTGGTCATGCAGGTGATCACCGTACGGATGCCCCGTTCGCGCAATTTGGCGATGAGGTAGTCCAGCAGGTCCAGGTGCTGGTTTTCCAAAAGGTTTCCTACGCTGTCGGATAGCTCCACGTCCCAGATATGGATACGGTAGGCGTTGAAGCCCAGCCGGGCAAAGTGGTATACATCGCGATCGATGGCCGCCTTGTGGTCTTTGCCCAAGTAACCGATGGCGCGGTAGCCATGGGCAAAAGGCAAGCAATAATTTACACCATAGAATGCTGCTTCCTGCCGGGTGTCCGACCAGCGCATCACGCCCTGATCATCGACATAGACCGTAGGTACTGTTGGTCCCTGCGCGTGCGCCATAGCGATAGCAACGGCAAAAAAAGCAATAAACGAAGTACGCTTCATCATTTGGTTACAATAATTGGTTTTACAGATAATGCAGCAAAAATAGGCTGCCGGCAGCGGTTGCCAGGCTACAAATCGGACAAAAAACAATAGAAATCGGACAACGCACGGCCCCAAGCGCTATACCTGCTGTTCCGATGCGGCATATTCGCGGGGTGTCCGGCCAAAGGCCGCCTGGAAACACCTGGAGAAGTACGAAGGGTTCGAAAAGCCCACCATGTACATCACTTCCGCCACGGTAAACTTACTTTGTCCGAGCAGCATGGCCGCTTTCTTCATCCGGATGGAGCGGATGTACTCTACCGGGGTAAGCCCGGTCAGCAGCTTCACCTTACGGTAAAGCTGCTTGGTACCGGTATCCAGCTGCGTGCTGAGGGCTTGCACGTTCAGTTCGGGATCGTCTATCTGGTCTTCGATGATGCGGGTCACCTCCATGAGGAACCGTTCGTCCGGGGATACCGCCGTGGGTACCTGCGGCGTCGCAATCGCCCCCACGCGCAGCTTTCGGGCGGCGGCTTGTTTTTTTGCGATCAGTTGTGCCACTCGCGAGCGCAGGATGGACACGTCAAACGGCTTGGCCATGAACACATCGATGCCCTTGCCGATGCTGTCCAGCTCGGTCTCCTTATCGTCTTTTGCCGTGAGCAGGATGATTGCACTGTCTGCCAACGGCACCTGGCTGCGTATCTGCCGGCTCATTTCCAACCCGTCCATTACCGGCATCATCGCATCGGCTATGACCACATCGGGCATCCACGCCATGCATTGCTGCAACCCCTCTTTGCCATCGTGTGCGGTGCGCACGGCATACTGGGGGGTGAGTAGTTGCACCAGGAAATCCGTCATTTCCCGGTTGTCATCCACCACGAGCACACGTGGCTGTTCATCTTGCGCGGCCATTTCGCCGGCTTTATCGGCAGGCATGGTCTGGAGCGCCCCGGCGCTTTCAGCGACGGGCAGTACCACGCGTACGGTGGTGCCCTTGCCTTCGGCCGCTTCGAGGCTCAGCGACCCGCCGTGCTGCTCCGCATAATGTTTGGCCAGGTATAACCCTATGCCGGAGCCCGAAGGCGTGCCGGCGGTGTTCGCCGCACGGAAAAACCGCTCAAACACGTAAGGCAGGTCCTTTTCAGGAATGCCGATGCCGGTATCGCTCACGGTGATGGCCACCGCAGCGCCCTGCACCGCGAGCGATACGGCAATACGGTCTCCTGCACGCGTGTATTTGAATGCGTTGGAAAGCACATTGTTCAGGATGGATCGGATCTTGACCACATCAGCTGAGCCCGGCAGCGACTCCACGGCGGTCTCAAAAGCATACATGCGATCGGGCGTTGCCGCAGCTTCCCTGAAGGCCGAAAACGTGTTTTTCACCAAGGATACCCATTCGATATCCGAGCGCATCAGCATCTGGTCTCCCGCGTTGTCCAGCCGGTTAAATTCCAGCACCTGCTGGATGAGCGTATTCAGCTGCAACGCATTGCGCTGTATGCCCTCCAGCTGTTTATGGATCGGTTTATTCCGAGTGTCCATGAGCAGTTGGCTTATCGGCCCGATGACAAGGCTCAGCGGCGTTTTGAACTCGTGCGAGATATCCGTGAAAAAATTGATCTTCAAGCCAGTCAGTTCCAAGGTTTTTTGCTTTTCAATCCGTTCAATCTTCAGGTTATGGCGCACGCGGAAGAAGTTGACTATCCAGAAGAGCAGCCCGATGGCCAGGGCAGCGTACACCGCGCGCGCCAATCCGGTGTCGTACCAGGGTGGCTGGATGTTCACGGCAAACTGCAGGGGCGGGCCGGACGGGCTGCCCGAAAGATCCAGTTTGCGGATGGCCAGCCGGTAGCTGCCCGGCTGCAGGTTGGTATACGCCAGCTGGTTGGATGTGCGGTCAAGCAGTACCCAGTCGGCGTCTACCCCCTCCATTTTGTAAATAAATTGTTTGCTTTCGTCCGGCGCATACACGAAGTCCGAAAACCGGAACTGGAGGCTGTTTCGATCATGGGGAAGGTCTATGCGCTGGCGGTACCGGACGTTGCCGCCCGGGGTTTCAACGGGCTGGTCATTCACCAGCAGCGCGGTAAGCGACAGGCGGTCCGCCGGTCTGGCGGTATGGGATGCATCGGTAGACAGCACCGTAATGCTGTTTACCGCGCCGAGCAACGCTTGCCGGTTCGTCTGGTCATAAAACGCGGCCGTGAAATCCGATTCACCCTTGATGCGCTTCAGTTCAAACGTGCGGCGGTCCAAGGTCCACAGCGCATCCGTGGTGGATAGCCAGATACGGCCATCCACCTGCATCATGCACAGGATTTCACCGGTGCCGAAGGCGCTGATGGGGATCACCTTGCAGGTACCATGCTGTGGATCCAGGCGATACACAGCGTTGTCGCCGCCTACCCAGATGATGCCTTCGGCATCCTGCATCATGTAGGTCGGCAGCGCTACCGGCCGTCCTTCGGCATCGGTGACCGCAGTTACGCCGTAGGTATCGGGGTGGATGCGGTGCAGCCCTTTTTTATAGACCAGCGCCCATACGTCGCCTTTGACGTCCTGGAGCACCTGGTTGACAAAGTCGCCCGCCAGCCCATCGGCCGCGGTAATTTGGTGGTCAGCCACATACACCCCGCCTGATGCCAGCAGACGTTGTTTGTCTACCACGAATACACCGCCCAGGTACGTGGCTATCCATAGCCGCCGGCGTCTATCTTCAAACAGATCATAAGCCCAGTTGGCGTTGGCTGTGTGTGTTCGGTTGACGATGGTATAGCGGTCAAACCGGCGTGCCGCTTCGTTGTAGCGGTTTATGCTGCCATCCGTAGCGATCCAGATTTGCCGGTCCATGTCTTCGTATATATCCCGTATGCGGTTGTGCGGCAGCGGGTGCGCGGCATCGCCCATACGGTACCAAGCCGGTGTAGGGTGCAGGCCATGCAGCGAATCGGTACGGATAATGCCATTGGTGCCGCCCAGCCAATAGCGGCCCCGGGAGTCGCGCAGGATGTTATAAAACCGGTTGCCTTCGCCCGCACCCGTTACCTGGAAAATCGGTATGGTTTCGAATACCGGCCTGCCGCTGGTCACCGATGTGCCGTAGTCCGTGCCGAACCACAGGTTGCCCTCACGGTCGGCGAAGATAGCCCATACGATGTTGTTGGCCAGTGACCGGTCGTTGCGCGCGTCATGCAGCACCAGCGAGGCCCTCTGCGTGGCTGGGTCATACGCATGCACCCCCGCGTCCGTCCCCGCCAATAACAACCCCTGCCTGTCCATCGCCAGCGATTTGACCGATTGATTGCGGAGCTGCCCGATTTCCGTCGCCACCACCGTGGCGGGGTCAAGCCGGAAGAGCGCACCTTCGGTGCCCACCCACAGGGCATTGCCCGCAGCGTCGGGCAGCAGGGAGTTGACAAACCAGTTGCTACGGCTCGGCGGTTTGGGCAGCGCCACGGCGCTGACCGAAGTATCGCCCGTGCGCTTTCGGTACAGACCATCGTAGGTGCCGATGTACATATCGCTGCCCGTTTTTGCCAGTGCATATACCGTAAGTTTCGCCGGGCTGCTCCCGGTATTTCCGCCGATGGGCTGTAGCTGCCGCCCGTGCAGCCGGTAGCGGTACAACCCTTTCAGCGAGCCTACCCATAGGTCGTCGCCGTCCAGCAACAGCGCCCGCACGTCTGGCGGGAATTGTACCGTATTGGGCAGGAAGGTATCCCGCTGATAGTCGTAAAACAACACCCCATGGTCGGTACCCAGGCAAAGCAGCCGGTCGTCCAGCACCACAATGCTGTAGACGAAGGCATTGGTACTGTCGTTGTGGCCGTAATGTGTTTGCGTGGCATAGCCATCGAAGCTCACGAGCCCTTTGTTGGTGCCAAACCACATCATCCCGATGCTGTCCTGTGCAAACGCGCTGACGGTAGTTGCACCGGCGCCCGCAATCACGTTGTGGAATGAGCGGTAGCCGGACGGCTGTGCCATGGCCAACATCCATGGAAACAAGGCCATTGCAAATGAAAATAATCCCAATCCCCGGTGCTGTAGCGTCGCTGCCTTTGCCATCATCTATTAAGTCTATCCCTGCGAAGATACGAAATGTCGGCTGGCGGCGGGCTGGTGGCAATGCGTATTTCCATCGGCCATTCGTACAGCAGCCCATTGCATGCGCCGTCCACTGGCACGCGGCATCCGGGCGGCCGGAAACAACCTGTCCATTGCGGCTGAAGACGTTTCAAACCATGTTCGTTATGTCGCTTAAAACTGTATGTTTGCAGAAAAGGTTAATCCAATTCATGCCAAATAAACGAGATTTATCAGACAAGGGTCTTATTTTGGGAATCAAGGCTGGGGAAGAATGGGCATTTAGGGCCGCTTTTGATCGGTATTACAATCGTTTGCTGCGGTTCGCTGTATCCTATCTCCACGACGCCGACGTGGCAGAAGACATCGCACAGGACACCTTTATTTTACTTTGGGAATACCGGTCAAGCTTGCAGGAAGATACCCCGCACCTGTTTGCCTTTTTAGTACAGGTTGTCAAACTCAAAATGCTGAACAGTATGGAAAAAAAGCGCAGACGTTACCAGATCGAACAGCACCTGTTTTCGCGAAGCTTACGGCAAGTTGAGCTGGATATGCACACGCTCCAGACCCTGAGTATCTCAACCATCTATCTTTCGGAAATCGAGCGATTGGTAGGTGATACCCTCGCCCATGTGCCCGAACAGACCCGCATGATATTTAACCTCAGCCGCGAACAAGGTCTTTCCAATAGAGAGATTGCCGATAAAATCGGGAAGACGGAGAAAACCGTGGAATATCATATCGGCAAAGTGCTTAAACTGTTGCGGCCTAAATTGTCAGACTACCTCAAGGTGATCCTGTTTTTCGGCGGTTTCTAAAAAAATTTCATTTTTTCTTTAGGGGTAACGCCTGCTCGCAAAATATCCATTCATTAACGGACAAAAGCGTTAATCAAATTATAAACCGTATTGCGGGAGATTTTTTTTAAAGTTGATTTAGAACCATGTCGGATCAGCAGCTATTGGCATATATCAGGGGAGAACTGTCCCAAGAGGAAACGGACAGCTTTTTGGACTGGATTGAGGCATCTCCCGATCATCGGGCCCGTTATCGCCTGATCCGCAACGCATGGGATTTGGTCATCCTTAGCCATAGCGACGACATGGATTCCATTTCGGCAGACCAAGCATATCGTATGCTGAAAACGAGAATGGGAAGCCTGCGGGAGGAAGTTGCAGAAGACAAACGCCGGACGTGGAATATCAGCGGTATCGCCAAGATAGCTGCCGCGATATTGCTAGCTGTCGCGGCAAGTTGGTATTTTCTCAGGCACCGGAGTGATACCATCGGCTACCACCACATCGAGGTCTCCGTAGGACAGCGGGTGAAACTGGTACTTGCCGACAGTACCATCGTTTGGCTGGCGGCAGGAAGTGAGTTTACCTACCCCGAGCGATTTGATCGGCAAAAAAGATACGTCGTGCTGAACGGTGAAGCCCAGTTCCACGTGGCGACCGACAAGCAAAGGCCTTTTGAGGTTGAAACAGCCACGCATACGGTGAGTGTATTGGGAACTGAGTTTAATGTCTATGCGTACGATGAGGCTTCCCATTTTGAGACCACTTTATACGCCGGTTCCGTCTCGATACGGAACCACCAGTCGACAAACCAAAACATCCAACTGCAGCCCGGCCAAAAGCTGAGCTATGACAAGGGGCGGGCCAGCACCAGGCTTCAGCACGATATCGACTCGACAGAGATGGTTGACCGAATCGAAGGCTACCTGATATTTAACAAAACGCCATTTTCTGATATGGCAGAGCGGCTATCGCGGTACTATCAAAAACCCATCCGTATCAAGGATCCAGGGATCGCATCCTATGAATGTACAGGTAAATTCCATTATCAGGAAAAACTGGAAAAGATTCTCGAAGTGGTAAGGGCGGGCAGGCCTTTCGGTTACAAAATCACGGACCACGAGGTGGAGATATTTGCACAGGATTAAACCAACACGATAAAAAAAGGAGGAGTGCGTATGAAAATAGCGTAAACGATGTAGTAAAAAGGTAAGGCGTGATTGCAGCACACCTTACCAAACATAGCTTAAAGTAAATAGATTACAGAACTTTAAACATAGACAAAAGTATGAAGAACAATTCATATGTGACCTGTATTGCCTTACAAAATCCAATTATACGCCTGGTAATATATATGAAACTGACCATTACCTTAATTACAATCTGTTCATTGGTATTAAGTGGCAAGGAGGTATACGCGCAGAAAGAGCGTGTAACCCTGAATGTAACAGCCACGAGCATCAGCGATATCTTGAAAGCGATAGAAAAACAGACGCCCTATCTGTTTTTCTATAACCACAAGGAAATCAGCGCCGAGGAGAAGCGAACGTTATCATTGCGAAACGAACCGCTGAATCAGGTCCTTGCCGAATTATTTGCCGGTACGCAGATTTCCTACAAAGTAGTTGACCACCATATTGTCTTGTCGCCTTTATCGCAGCTAAACTCACTTGGAAAAGTGCTTCAGTCGGCGGTTTCGGGTACGGTACAAGCGGACGGGGTGCCTTTGGCCGGCGTAAACGTAGCCGTAAAAGGAACCAACATCAGCACCGTTACCGACCAAAATGGCCGGTACCAAATCGAAAGCGTACAGCAGGGAGCCACCTTGGTGTTTACCTATGTCGGATATATCGCGCAAGAAGTTGCGGTGGGCGCGACGCCGGTGATTGACATCACGTTGCAAGAAGATGTACAGCTGTTGGATGATGTGGTGGTGATCGGGTACGGTACCGCTAAGAAAAGGGATTTAACGGGAGCCGTTTCCAGTATCAAAGCTGCCGAACTGGCTTCACAGGGACCGCGCAACGTGGAAGATTTGCTGCGGGCAAATGCACCGGGACTAAACGTCGGCGTTGGTACGGACGCGAAAGCCGAGGCCTCCTTGTCGATACGTGGCAACGGCACGTTGACCGCAAGCAACAGCCCGCTAATTGTCCTGGACAACGTCATTTACGAAGGGGTGCTGGCCGATATCAATCCCAATGACATCGCCACGATTGACATCCTTAAAGACGCAAGCGCCGCCGCTGTATATGGTTCCAGATCATCCAATGGCGTGATTGTGGTGACGACCAAACGTGGTAAACAGGGTAAGCCCTTGATCAACCTGGTCAGCAACACCGGTTTTGCCACTTCGGCAAATCAGCCCGACATACTGGATCCCGCAGGTTTCCTTAAATTTCGCCAAGATTATAACGAAGGCCGGTTCTCAGACGATTACCTTGCCCAATACCCGCAGATGTTTGTCAATCCGGATGAACTGGTGGGGCTCAACCAACTGGACTGGTATAACTACGATCAAAGCACGCCGGTAGCCAATGTAACCCACGAACAGCTGGTGACCAAATGGCTGTCGCGCTTAAACCTGACTTCGCCAGAAATTGACAATTATTTTTCCAACACGATCACCCGATGGGACGACCTCGTATTCCAACGTGCGCTACAGCAGGACTATAGCCTTAATATTTCGAATGCGTCTGAGTATGTCTCCCAGTACTTTTCTCTGGGTTATACAGACCGTGAAGGGGTAATCACGGGAGACCGGTTTAAAAATATTCGTGCTCGGGCCAATGTCGAATCCAAAATCACCTCATTCCTTACCACCGGGGTCAATGCACAGTTCGCCTCACGAAACGAAGGGTTTTTGAAATCAGATTGGGAGCAGATGACGATGATTTCGCCATACGGCTCAAACAACCTCGACGATCCGAACAGCGCGTTCCAGCGCCGTCCGACCGGGCTGGACCCCATCAATCCATTTTACGACAATCTATATACACACCGTATCGATAGGCGCCAGAATGTCATTGCCACGCTGTTTGCGCGGGTATACCTGCCTTTCGGCATTGAGTATAACCTCAACTTTACGCCGCGTTACGAATGGTCGGAATATTATAACCATTACTCGTCAAAAGGAGACCGTTGGGCCTCAATCGGAGGGTCAGCCAGCCGGCAGCACACCAAAACGTTCAGCTGGCAGTTGGACAACATTCTGCGCTGGAGGAGGGAGTTTGCCGATATCCACAACGTCGAGGTGACCCTCTTGGCCAATGCTGAAAAAGGGCAGTACTGGTCTTCGATCGCGAACGCTCAGGGATTTTCGCCAAACGACCTGTTGGGCTTCCACCGTTTGCAGGCCGGATCCATCAACACGGTGTCCAGTAACGACACTTATAAGACCGGCGATGCCTTGATGGGCCGCCTGTTTTATTCGCTGAAAGGACGTTATATGCTGACCGCATCCATACGGCGCGATGGCTATTCGGCATTCGGCAAGCGCAACCCGAGAGCCATGTTTCCGGCGTTGGCGTTAGGATGGACATTTACTGATGAACCATTTTTCCCCGCGGTGAACTGGCTCAACTATGGCAAGCTGCGCTACTCGTGGGGTGAGAATGGCAACCGGGAGATCGGCCAATATGCAGCCTTGGCACAGATGCTATCGGGTTTGGTACCCTATATCGACCAATCGGGCAATGTCTATACGACTTCGCAGATCTATGTGGAGACCATGGCCAATTACGATCTGAAATGGGAGCGGAGCGCCTCGCACAATATCGGGCTGGACTTTGGGCTGCTGAACAACCGGGTCAGCGGTTCGGTGGAAGGCTATTTGGCTACCACACACGACTTGCTGGTAGATCGTTTGCTGCCTGATGTCACGGGCTACGGAAAAGTCACCAGCAACCTGGGCAGACTGCGCAACAAAGGGTTGGAGGTGTCCCTAACGGCAGGGATTATCCAGCGCGAACAACTGGGCTGGAATGCCACGGCCAATTTTTCATTGAACCGGCGGACGATCAAGTCGCTCTATGGCGACATGATAAACGTCGTGGACGCATCGGGGCAGGTCATTGGCCAGCGCGAATCCAACGACGAAGTAAACGGCTGGTTTATCGGCCAAGATCCGGATCGCATTTGGTCATACGAGCGGGCCGGGGTGTGGCAGCTGGGTGAAGAGGCCGAAGCAGCAAAATACGGGCTACAGCCGGGTGATTTCAAATACATAGACCAGAACGGCGATGGGCTGCTGAATAATGAGGATAAAGTGTTTCAGGGCTATAAAACCCCACGGGCACGGCTTTCTTTGCGGAATGACTTGAGGCACAAAGGGTTTTCGTTGTCTGTGATGATCTACTCGAATCTAAATTACTACGGCGAATTCCAGCGTGCGGCAAATTCGTACTCCTTTCCGGACCGTACTTCGGACTATGCGTTTCCGCGGTGGACCAGTACCAACCCGATCAACGATTATGCCCGGATAGGATCGAAAAATGTCGGCACAAATTGGGTAAACAAGTCGTTCGTGCGTCTGGAGAGCGTTGTTTTGTCGTACCAGTTTCCGGCACAACTGCTGCTGCCCTATAAAATCCAGGGACTGCAGCTTTCGGCGAGCCTGCAGAATGCGGCGGTATTTTCTCCGCATTGGACCTTCTGGGATCCGGAAAACGGCTCAATTACTCCCCGCAATTTTAATTTTGGTGTGAACATTACCTTATAATTTACCGATTTAGTCAAAGCTCATATGATCACATATAATAAGATAAAGCGATACGCTGTCACGTCGATAGCCGGATTGACATTGTTGACCGGATGCAACAAAGATTGGTTGGATCCCAATCCACTATCTTTCTACACGCCAGAAAACACCTTCGTTGATGCGCAGGGGTTTGAATCTGCACTTGCAGCTTGCGAAAAGGTGATGTTCAGCGAATATAATGGCGATGGCATGGCGGCACTTACCGAAATGATACTTTCGGATATCGCCGTAGAAGGCACTACTGACAAAGCCGGGCCACAAATGGATATCGACATTTCGCTCCTGCCCGATGCCAATTTAAACAATACCGATTTCACGCGCGTGGGCTGGTACTGGACCAACGGCTACAAAGCAATCCAGTATGCGAATATCATTATATCCCGTATCGACCAGGGAGTTTTTGGAAGTGATGCAGAACGCGACCGCATCCTTGGGCAAGCTTATTTCCACCGGGCGTATTGGTATTACAAGCTGGTGCATCAGTTTGGTGACGTACCGTTTATCTCCAATGAAGTCACCGAAGCGCGTACCGATTATTATACCACCGACCGGTGGGATAT
Organism: Parapedobacter sp. ISTM3; assembly: GCF_016533505.1. NCBI lineage: Bacteria > Pseudomonadati > Bacteroidota > Sphingobacteriia > Sphingobacteriales > Sphingobacteriaceae > Parapedobacter > Parapedobacter sp. ISTM3. The sequence continues at coordinate 258,817 of NZ_JAENGN010000007.1, forward strand.
TCTGGCATTCCTCAAGCAACAGCTTGAATGGGCCTACACGGTAGTACCCGACGCCGTCGATCGCGGGCGCGTCAGCAAAAGTGCCATCGGCACGCTGTTAATCAAAATAAACATTGCCCTGGGCGAATTTGATCAAGCCATTTCGATCGGCCGGGAGATAGTGGCTTCACATCCGTTGATGACCCAGCGGTTTACGTCCAATGCGACCAAGCCCAACACCAATTTGATGCATGACCTGCATTCGGTGGAGGCCAAGCTTGACGCATCGAATACCGAAGGGCTTATGTATATCGTTTCGTATCCCGGTGTTCAAGGTTCGGTGAGGTCCCAGCTCATGCGTCAACTGCTGCCGCGTATCATAGGGGTGACTACCCCCGACGGTGCTACCGGTATTGTCTACACACCCAACGTAGAGCCCCAGTACGACATCAACACCACCTACGGACGCGGCATAGGGAGAGCCCGCTCTACCAACTATTACCAATATACGCTATGGACGGACAAGGAGCGCGGGGATATGCGCGGGGTGTACAACCGAGACAGCTGGATAAGCCCGGCCGATCTTTGGTACAATGATCCGGCATTGAAGAGCCGCGGCAACCCGTACTATGGGCAGCACCTGATTAAGAATCCGGCGATGTCCGTTGAAGATTCCATCCGGGCTTGGTACCAATGGCCCCATTTTAAGACCTTTGTGCCTGATCCATTGTCCGCGGATTGGTATTGGGGCGGGGAAACGCCGATGTATATTTACCGGTCGGCAGAAGTTTACCTGTTGATCGCCGAAGCTCATTATTGGAAGGGCGAAAACGCATTGGCCGCCGAGGCGCTCAACATTGTCCGGCGGCGTGCCGGCGCGGATGCCTTGACCGCAGGAGACGTTCATATCGGAGCCATTGTGGATGAACGGGCAAGGGAGCTCTATTTCGAAGAAAACAGGCACATCGAGCTGACACGCATTGCCTATACCTACGCAAAAACCGGTAAGGTGTGCGAATATTTCGGTCGTACCTATTCCTTGGATCGGCTATCCGGGCCTGGTGGTGCAGGGTCCAATGTCAAGCAGGAGGGATATAATTTCTATTATGACTGGGTGATCTCCAAAAACAATTTTTACAACAAAGGCATCAAGCATCGATGGGCGGAGTATAAACTCAGTGTACACCACATCTTATGGCCGGTTCCCGCGGCGGCAATTAATGCCAATACGAAGGGGGTGATCAATCAAAATATCGGTTATCCGGGTGCCGAGAACAACGTGCCTGCAGCACGGCTGGATTTGGCGCCTTAAAATGTGTAATTTACAAGCCGTGACGTTGTTCACGGCTTCACTTTTGATTTAGATGTATTTACGAATGAAAACGAATGTAATCGCAATGCTTATAAGCATGCTAACTTGTGCTACATTGCAAGCCCAGCAAGACCAAATCAACTACGACGAGTCGAAGGTGCCCGATTACGTGCTCCCCGAACTCCTGGTCACTTCAGCAGGCAAGACCATTACCACTGCGCGCCAATGGGAACAACTGCGGCGGCCAGAATTGCTGGAACTTTTCGCGTCGCAGATGTACGGCCGTACGCCCGATGATGCGGGCGTTGGCGTAAGCTACGAACTGCTGACCGAAAATGCAGCGGCATTGGGAGGCAAGGCTACGAGCAAGCAGGTAAAACTTATTTTCAGCAATGGCCAGAAGAAGCTCGAGACGCTGTTGCTGCTGGTGATACCGAACAACGCCACGGCAAAAGTTCCCGTGTTTGTCGGTTATAACTTCAAGGGCAACCATAGCACAATGACCGATACCACCATTCTGTATTCAGACAACTTCGCCTTGGTGAAGGAGCCGGGGCACCCCGATTGGGAACGCGGCTGCCAGGCAAGCAGGTGGCCTTACGAAGACATCATCGACCGCGGGTATGCGGTGGCTACGATGTGCTATCATGATATTTTTCCTGACAAACCCGGCCTGAAGGACCACAGCGTGGTATCCCTGTTCAAGGGCTACGGCGCGGCGCCCGAAGCACCGGATGAATGGCAGGCTATCGGCGCCTGGGCGTGGGGATCCAGCCGCATCGCCGATTATCTTGCCGCCGAACCGCGCGTTGATACGGGCAAAATTGCGATCATGGGCCACTCCAGGCAAGGCAAAGCCGCCTTATGGGCAGGTGTGCAGGACACTCGGTTTAAGGTGGTGATTTCCAACGACTCCGGTGAAGGCGGTGCCGCCCTGTCGCGGCGCGAATACGGGGAGAGCATCGCCCGGGTGAGCAGCATCCAACCGGCATGGTTTTGCCCTGCTTTTAATCAATACCGGGGTAAGGAGCAGGAGCGGCCGTTCGATCAGCATCAATTAATCGCATTGGTAGCCCCGCGGGCAGTCTATGTAGCGAGCGCCGTGGAAGACAGGTGGGCAGACCCCAAGGGCGAATACCTGGCCGCTTACCATGCCAGTCCGGTGTACCACCTGTATGGGCTTAAAGGATTGGAATCCAGCGAAATGCCGGGCCTGCATGCGCCGATCATGAATGACATCGGCTATCACATACGCGCAGGCAAACACGATGTGACCCTGTACGACTGGTTGCGCTTCCTGGATTTTGCCGATAAACACTTCGGCAAGTAGCGGGCCGCTGCTGATTAGCAACCAATGAGCAATGCAGCTGGCCATGGCCAGCTGCATTATTGGCTGTCAAGGGCCACGGCTGCGACACATTCGGGTGTGCTGCGTATTTTGGCCACGATATGTTCACGCCCATGGCGGCGCAGGCCGCGCGGTTGATTGGTGCTTTACAATGCCCGTGCGTACGCTGTAGCCGTTTACGATCAGTCGTCAAACCCTGCCAGGATACCATCATACGCCGGCTTGCGCGTGTAAGCACTGTCAAAAGGCAAAGGCCAGTCCGGTCTGTTGTACGTGCCGGGTATCCAGCTGTCGGCATCGGTGACGTTCCACGTCGTGATTCCGAAGCGCTGCGCCCGGGGTAAGCCCGTAAACGTCGAAACGATGTGCTGATACGCCTGTTTCTGGCGCTCCGCAAGTTCGGCCGTAAAGGTGAGGCTGGGGTCATTGGCGGGATTCATCGCGATGTCCAGCTCGGCAATGTGCACCAACAGCCCTGTAGCTGCCGCGGTAGACTCGATGGCCGCGGTGTGGAAGTGATCTTCGCGGTTATACCGGGTGTGCATCTGCATCCCCACGCCATGGATAGGCACCCCGGCCGCTTTCAGGCCGTTTACCAGGTCAATGATGGCGTTGCGCTTGGTCGGGCCGTACTCGTTGCCATAGTCGTTGTAAAACAAGAGCGCATCGGGGTCAGCCTCATGGGCATACTCAAATGCGCGGCCGATGTATCCCGGCCCGAGTTTTTCAAGCCATATCGATTCGCGAAGGCCATGGCCATCGTTGTCCAGCGCTTCATTGACCACATCCCACGATCCCACGCGCCCCTTATAGCGGCCCACTACGGTCTGGATGTGCGTTTTAAACACCGCTTCCCAAGCTGCCGAGTCGCCTTCGAAATCGGCCAGCCAGTCCGGTATATTTTTGTACCAGATCAGCGTATGGCCATGCACCCGCATGCCATGCTCCTCTGCAAAGTCGACCAGGTAGTCGGCATCCGCCCAGTCAAACGCGCTGCTTTCGCGGCGCAGGAAGTGCAGTTTCATGGCATTTTCGGGCGTGAGGCTGTTGAACTCGCGGATCACCAGGTTGCGGTAATTGGGGTTGTTTTTCAAGAGGCCCACGTTTACCGCAGCGCCGAAAGGGTAGGGCGAAAGGGTCTTCAGCGCCGTGTCAATATCCATTTCAACCGGGTCTGTATCGTTTTCGCCGGCATGGGGCGTGAAGTCAACTTCTTTTGCGCAGGCAAAAATCAGGAGTGAGAGCCCCAGGAGGCCGTGCAAGTATCTTTCCATCATTGTCTAAGGTGAATAGTGGTAAAAAACATCAGTTAATAGGCAGCTTCCATATCGTCGTATCAAACTTATATTCCACCAGTTCTGTTTTGTCTTTCGGTAGCCTGTCGTCATAAAACCCGCCCCTGCCGGACGGCAAGTTTTCGAACGGCTCGCGGCGGTAATCGTCGTATCCCATTTCGTACGGGTCGACGATGTAATGCCAGTTGCCGTGGAGGCCGATCACGTGGCGCCCCAGCGGATGCTGGATGATGTCGGACGCGGCGGGCTGCCCGAGGGCGTTCAGCAAAGAAAACAGGCTACAGAAAAATAAGCAGCTGAAGCGGATGTAACGCATGGGTGGTTCTAATTTATCCGGTGTTTGCTATATCGGTAATCAATATCCGGGGTTTTGTTCCATCCGGCGTCCGGTATTGGCGTCTATCACGTAGCGCGGTATCGGCAGCAGCGTGTGGAAGTCCTGGATGTTGCCCGCAATGGGATTATGCCGCCGGGTACGTTCCACCAGCGTGCCGGTGCGCACGAGCGTTTCGCGGCGGTGTTCCTCGGTGATCAGCTCGCGTGAGCGCTCATCGAGGATAAAATCCAGTGTCACCGCTCCCGCTTCGATGGGTGAAGCATTGGAGCGCTGGCGTACCCGGTTGATCCAGGTGGCGGCGTCCGCCGTCTTGCCGAGCGCCAGCTGTGCCTCTGCCAGCAGCAGGTAGGTTTCCGCCAGGCGCAGGTAAGGCTGGTCGTTGAATGAGTGCGTCGCATTCCACAGGTCGGGGTCGGTATAGGTCCAGTCCCACTTGCGCGTACTTGCCCAGCGGTTGTTGTTGATGGCCATGTCTTCCGGTGCCATGGTGGTTTCGATGGTTTCGCCGTCGTAGCCGGTGTACGCTTTGCGCACGGCAAATTCGCTGAAGCGGTCGTCCTGCGGCTCATAGATGGAGAAAGCCCAGGCGGTGATGGCGAGGCGGCCGATGCCCCGTCCGCCGTTTTCGGGCGTATAAGGCGCATAGGCGCTGTAGTTTGGCGTCCAGGACCGCCGCATGGAGTTGGCGCGGGCACCGAGGTAGTCGATTACATCCGAGTTGGGAAACACCCAGAGGGCCTCGGTATTCCCTTGGCTGGGCAGCACATTGCCCTGATGGAACTGATCCATAAACGGCACGCCCGGCTCCTGCCGCCGCACGCCATAGCGCTCGGTGATGAGGGCATAGTTGGGGTTTTGGGCCACGCGCAGCGCCGCTTCCTCGGCCAGCGCCGGATTGCCCATCCAGAGGTGCAGCTCGGCCAGGTAATGCTGCGCCACCGCGCGCGGCAGCACCAGCACGTCGGTGGAGTGCTCCGGCAGGTGGGCTTCGGCAAACGTGAGGTCTTCCAGGATCTGCGCCTGGATTTCTTCCACGGAGTTGCGTTGCCAGTCGTTGCGGTAGGTGAGCCCATTGATCTCTTCCGTATTCAGCGGCACGGCACCGAAGGTAAGGGCCAGGTGGCGGTATGCCCAGGCGCGGATGAGCCGGGCGTGTGCCACGATCAGGCTTTTGTTGGCCTCGGCTTGCTGCGGCGAAGCCCCCTGCCAGTCCACCGCCGCGTTTTCAGCCCGGGAGATGATCGTATTGGCCGAGCTGATGGCACGGTAGAGGATGAGGAAGAGGCCGTCGCGGCCTTCGGTATCGCGGTTGATGAGCTGCATTTCGGGGTTGAGGTCTACCGAATAGCGGCTCAGCCCGCGCGTCCAGGAGAGCTCGGTATTTGCCCATCCGTTATCCACGCCGATCTTCCATACGGTGCCCAGTTCGGCCGATTGGATCATGTCTGCCCGTTCCTGCCGGGGAAAATCCAGCAAGGCATTCACGGCCATCCGGAAGCCCGTGTAATCTACAAACAGGTTTTCCGCATAAATGGCATCTTTGGGGTTTTCCCGCAGGAACTCCGCTTCGTTGCACCCGCCCAGCAGGGCTATGGAAGCCATCGCGGCGATCGAAAATTTTTTCATTTGCTTGAATATCATAAGGTTCAACTAATCAGTCATCGTTTAAAATCCAAACCGCAGCCCAAGCAGGTACGTGCGCATCTGCGGCATTCCCCGCTGTCCGCTCAACTCCGGATCCAACCCCTCCCAGTCGGTGATCGTCAGGAGGTTTTTCCCGTTGACGAACACTTCGAGGTTGTCCATCCCCCAGCGGTCGATTACCGTGGCCGGCAGGCGGTAGCGCAGGGTCACGTCATTCAGCCGGATAAAGCTGGCATCGTTTTGTTTGCCGAAGTAATTCACGCCAAACGGGTTGGCATCATCGCGGTTTGCCGGGAAGGTATTGATGGGGTTTTCGGGTGTCCAGAATTCGCGTTGCATCGTGCGGGTACGGCCATCGAAAAAGGTATTCATCATTTCGTTGAAGCGCGTCACGCCCTGCACCGTGCGGATGAAAAAACTCAGCGTAAAATTTTTATACTGGAAGGTGTTGGTCAATCCTGCGATATACGAAGGCACGGTAGACCCGATGATGGTACGGTCATCGGCGTTGATGGTTCCGTCGCCATTGACATCCCGTACGCGCACATCGCCGGGCTTCGCATCCGGCTGCGCCGAATTGGCGAAGTCATCACCTTCCTGCCAGATGCCGTCAAACACATAGCTGAAGTTGACGCTGACGGGCTGGCCGATGAACCAGCGGTTGCCCACGTCATCGATGGCGTTGCCGGCAGCATCGTAGAGGCCTACATCCACGATTTTGTTTTTGTAGTGCGAGAGGTTCAAATCCACCGACCAGTTGAAGTCGCCGCGGGCTATGGGCGTGGCCGATAGCATGAGGTCGATACCATTGTTGCTCGTGCTGCCGATATTCTGCGTAAGGCCGCGCGTGCCGTTTACCGGCGATATCAAGCGGTTGAGCAAGAGGTCGGAGGTTTTGGCCCGGTAGTAGTCGATGCTACCCGTCAGGCGGTTGTTCAGCACGCCGAAGTCCAGCCCGAAGTTTGCCTGCCGTGTGGTTTCCCAGCCGAGGGTCGGGTCGCCCAGCCGGGAGGGGTAGAAGCCTACGGCCGTCTGCTTATCCGTGGTGAGGTAGTGCTGGGGCTGCAGCTGCGGCAAGGTGGCATAGGGGCTGATCGCCTGGTTGCCATTTACGCCGTACGACACGCGCAGTTTAAGGCTGTTTATCCACGCCAGCGGGTCCAGGAAACGTTCCTGGTCGAGGTTCCAGCCGAGGGCCACCGAGGGGAACACGCCAAACTTGGCTTCCTCGCCGAAGGCCGAGTACCCGTCGCGCCGGGCGGTGAGCGTCAGTAAGTAACGGCCCTGGTAGGCATAGTTCAGCCTGGCCATCTGCGATAGGTACTGCTGGGCATTGTATTGGTCGCTGGGCAGCCATACGGTAGCCAGCGCGTTCTGGTAGTAGCTCATGATATCGCTGGGGAATCCGTTGGCATTCAGGTCGTGGTTTTTATTCACCCGTTTCTGTGCCGAGTACAGCCCCGTGAACGACAGGTTATGGTCTCCGAAGGTGCGGTTGTAGTTGACAATATTTTCTACGATCCAATCTTCATTGGCCCAGTTGTCGATTTCGGACACCCCGCCCTGCTGGAGGCCACTGCGGGTATTGCGGCCATAGTAAGTTTCCACGCCGCGGTAGCGATACGTATAGCCCGTGTTGAGGCGGTATGACAGGCCCGGCACAAAGGGCACATCCACTTCCAGGAAATTGTTGGACAGGACCGAGCGCGTGCCATCTTCCTTCAGCACGTTGAATCCTTCCAGCGGATTGCTGAAAAACTCATCCTCCACCCAGGGGAATATCCGCAGGGAGGTGCCATCCTCCTGGTAGGGCAGCGTCAGCGGGTTCATGTCAAAAGCCCCGGAGAAGCTTGCCGGCATGTTGTTGCGGCTTATATGGCCGAGCTGCGTATTGGTGCCGATCTTGAGCCAGGGGGTGATGTCGGCATCGAGGTTTACCCGCACATTTACGCGCCTGAAGTCGTCGTTGATGGCGATGCCCTTCACTTGGTTGAACCCGCCGGACACGTAGTAGCGTACATTTTCCGCACCACCCGAAACGGACACGGCGTGCTGCTGGCGCGTACCCGTACGGGTGGCCAGCTCAATCCAGTCGGTATCCACGCCCTGGGCATAGGCGTCTATCTCGGTGCGGGTGAGCGCCCCTTCGCCGTACCGGCCCACTTTGGTGCGGTAGAAGCTTTCGGCATCCATCATGTCCGGCAGGTGCGCAATATCGTCGAGCCCGAAATAGCCATCATAGCTGATCCGCGGCTTGCCGGTAGTCCCCTTTTTGGTGGTCACGAGGATGACCCCGTTGGCCGCGCGGGCGCCGTAGATTGCGGCGGCCGACGCATCCTTCAGCACATCGATGGACGCAATGTCGTTGGGGTTGATCTCCGAAAGCTGGTCGGTATAGGGGATGCCATCCACCACGATCAGGGGGGCGTTGCCCGCCGTGATGGAATTGCGGCCCCGTATCTGGATGTTGTTGCCGTTGCCCTCGGCGTTGGACGAGGTGGTGGAGATGTTCATGCCCGGTATGCGGCCCTGCAAGGACTGCGTGATGGTGGTCTGGGGCATGCTCTGCAGCTGCAGCCGCTCGGCGTTGAACGACACCACGGCCCCTGTGACGTCACTTTTCTTCTGCGTGCCGTAGCCGACGACGACCACTTCGTCCAGGCTGGTATTATCCGGAGCCATAGACACGTTTACGGTGGTCCTTCCGGCCAGGTCCACCTCCTGGCTGAGGTAGCCGACATAGGAGAAGATAAGCACGGCATCTGCGGAGGGCACTTCTACGCGGTATAGGCCCGCATCGTCCGTACTGGTACGTGCCCCGCCGCCCTTTACGGCCACGCTCACGCCGGCCAGCACCTCGCCGGATGCGTCGCTTACCCGGCCGGTAATGGCAATCGCCTGCCCGAAGCCAAGGGCGGGCAGGCTAAGCAGCCCCACCAAAAACAAGCCGGCGAGGCGCACCTGCGCGGACCGCGCAGCGCGATGAAATACATAAGAATACAAGTATGGTATCATACACATCATAATTGGTTAATGGATAACGTGGAGACAAAAGTAAGCCGCCACCGCGGCATACCGGGGTGAAAAACCTCCTGAAATGGGGGTAAAAATGTATGGGGGGCCTTATCTCACGGGTTTTCAGCCAGGTCGGCGATAAAGTCAGAAGGCGAGACGCCGAATTGCTTGCGGAATTCCCTGCTGAAGTATTTGCGGTCGCTGAAGCCCACGGCAAACGCCGTTTCGGCAATGTTGTGGTGTCCGTTGCGGAATCGTTCGGCCGCCTGCTGCAGGCGCACCGCCTTGATGAAGTTGGCGATGGACAGGCTGGTGACGGCGCGCATCTTGTCGTAGAGCACACTTTTGCTCATGCCCACTTCGCTGGCCAGTTCGGGCACGCCGAAGGCGGGGTCGTCGAGGTGGGCATTAATGATGTCCAGCAGCCTGCGTATAAACTTTTCTTCGCTGGTAGCGGCGGTTACGCCCAGTGGGTCCAGCGTCAGCTGGGCGCTGTATTTGCGGCGCTGCGCGTCCTTTGCGGCAAGGAGGTTTCGGACCTGCAGCTCCAGCAGATCCGGGTTAAACGGCTTGGTGAGGTAGCCGTCGGCCCCGCTTTGCCAGCCTTCCAGCTGGTGTGCGTCCATCGTCCGCGCGGTCAGTAGGACCACCGGGATGTGGTCGGTTCGCGCATCCGTTTTGACCCGGTCGCAGAAGGCCAGCCCGTCGGTGCGGGGCATCATCACGTCGGTGATGACCAGGTCTGGCATATGGGCCATCACGGCCTCCCAGCCCGCTTCGCCGTCCGGTGCGCATACCACGCGGTACTGGCCGGACAGGATGCTGTGCAGAAACGCCCGCATATCGGCATGGTCATCCACCACCAGCACCGTCTTCCCGTGGCCAGCAGGACGCCGCCCGGCAGGTTCGCCGGCATCGGGGCGGTCGTTGAGGTGGCTTTTTGCCGCTTCCACCAGCCCATCCGGCAGGCGGTTGGCATCCGTCACGAGGTGGCCGTTGACGGGCAGGCGCACGATGCATTCGGTGAAGCCGCCCCGCTGCTGTACGTCAATGGCGCCGTGGTGCAGCTCTACGATTTTCTTTGATAGTGCCAGTCCGATGCCCGTTCCCACCGCATGCCGTTCATTTTTCGGCGATTGCCAGAAGGGCTCAAACCACAGCTTGCGCTCGCCGTCGGTCACCGGCCGCCCCTGGTTTGCCACGGTCACTTCCACCCAATCCTTGCCCCGCACCCGCCTGCGGCCTACGCGTACGGCTATCTTACCGCCCGGGTTTACAAACTTGATGGCATTGTCCATCAGGTTGGAGAACACCTTTTCGAGCTGGTCGGCATCCGCCCAGCAGGCCAGCCCCGGGCAAGCATCCACCCATTCCACGGCTACCTGCTTGCTCTCGCAGAGCCCCACAAAAGCGCCGTACACCTCGCGCAGCAGGGCACTTACCGTTACCTCCGAATAGTACAGCTTCAACTTGCCGTTTTCGATCTTCCGGAAGTCCAGCAGTTCATTCACCAGCTTTTTGAGGCGGTGGGCATTGGTGCTCATCAGCTGCAGCTGCCCGTCTACCTCCGGATTGCCCGACCCCCGTGCTACCATGCGCTCCAGCGGAGCGGTGATCAGCGTCAGGGGCGTACGTATTTCGTGCGATATGTAGGTAAAAAACTCCAGTTTCCGGTGTTCGTGGTGCAGGTCGCGCCTGAGCAGCTCCTTACTGCGGATATACCACAGCGTGGAGGAGGCTATGACAAGGAATCCGGTGCCGTAGAGCAGATAAGCCCACCAGGTTTTCCAGAGCGGAGGCAGCACGGTGATGCCGATGCTGGCCGGCGCGCTCCACACCCCGTCACTGTTTGCCGCCCTTACACGGAAGACATACGCGCCCGGCGCGAGGTTGGTATAGCTGGCCATCCGTTCCTGCCCCACCTCATGCCATACGGACGGTTCGTCCAGCCCCTCCAGCTGATAGGCGTAGGTGTTGTTTTCCGGATTGAGGTAGTTGATCCCCGCGTATTGGATGGCCATGTAATTCTGCTGGTGCGTAAGCGTGATGTGGTCTATCTCGGCGATGCTCTTTGTCAGGGGGCCTCCACCCTGTGGGTCTACCATGACGGGCTTATTTCGCACCAGCAGGTTGGTAAACACCAGCCTCGGGGGGTTGCTGTTGCGGTAAATGCGGTCTGGCGCGAAGTGCGTGAGCCCGTTTATTCCACCGAAATACAATTCGCCGTCGGCCGCCACAAACCCCGCATTGGGCAGGTACATGTCTCCCGCCAGCCCCTGCTGCGACGTATAGTGAGTCACCGAGAGATCTCCGGGGGCGAAGGGCGGGTTGAAGCGGTTGATCCGCACCTGAAAAAGGCCATCATCCGTGCTCACCCACAAGTGGCCGTCTCGGTCTTCAAGTATGGTGTGCACCACATCGTCGGTAAGGCCGAGCGAATGGTCCAATGGATAAAAAGTACCCTGCCTGTGGTCAAAAAAGTACATGCCGCCACCCTCGGTGCCCACCCACAGGCGGCCATGCCTATCGCGGGTGATTGCATGGAAGTTGTTATTCTTCAGTGTGTTGCCTGCCTGCTTGTAAAAGCGCCTGCCCACGGTGCCACTGGAGCGATGGATATGATCCAGCCCGTTTTGCGTAGCCACCCACAGTCCGCCCCCGCCGTCTGCCAGCAGGGCATTCACAAAATTGTCCGACAGGCCGGAGCCGTCGGCGTGCCGCTGGAAGTGCCTGATGGCCTTTCCGTCATGGGGGATGAAGTACAAGCCATCGCCGTTGGCCCCCACCCACACGCCCTCGGGCAGGGGCAGGATGCAGTTGATGAGCCGCGCGCTGAGCTTTCCCTGGGAGATCTGCAGGGGAAACCATTCAAAACCGCCGGACTTTGGGTCGAAGGTAAACAAGCCATTCAACGTGCCCAGCCACAGCCGTCCGGTATCGTCTTTGGCTAAGCTTTTGATGTGCTGGTTTGCCAGTCCGCGGCCGTCCCACGGCAGCTCATAGTGCCGTATTCTGCCCGTCCGGCGGTCCAGGTGGTGCAGGCCGCCGCCAAACGTAGCTACCCATAGGCCATCAGGCCCGTCGGGCACCATCGCATGCACGGTGCGGTGATGGAAACCCGCGTTGCTCCCTTCGCGCCCGCCGATGTGCTGGAAGTTTGCATTATTGGGCGTGAGGTAGCTGATTCCACCCGAAAACGTGCCCACCCAGAGGTTACCGTCGCGATCGCGCATCAGGCTCCATACGCTATTGTCGTAGAGCGAATGCGCATTTTCGGGGTCGTGGGTATAATTTGAAAACGCGCCCGTTTTGGGGTCAAGCACACTGATGCCGCCACGGGTACCCACCCATAGCCGGCCTGCGCCGTCAAAGAGCATGTCGCGGATCATGTTGGATGTCAGGGCGCTGTTGTGTTCATTGTAATCAACCACCACGTCATTTTGCGGCTGGAAATGCATGAGGCCATCCTCCTCCGTGCCTATCCACACGGTGCCATCGGCAGCTTCCCTGATCAGCAGCACCTTGGCATGCCGGAGCGCAGGGTGGTGCCGGAGTGCGGGCGGCAGCGGCAGCTCGCGCCGGCTTGCCGGGTCAAAGAGGCGCACACCGTGTGTGGTACCCACCCACAGGCGATGTTTCCGATCCACGATCAGGCCGTACGCTGTGCCTTCAAACAGGGGTTTTCCGCGCAGGCGGTAGGCCACGTCGTCCACGGCAAAGACCCCCGCGAAGGTAGACGCCCAGAAGTTTCCCGCGGCGTCTTCGACGATTCCGGAGATAAAGTTTTTGCCACCTTTCAGGTGGGTCTCACCGATGTAGGCAAACGATTCAGTCGTGGGATGATACACATTGAGTCCATTGGCCGTGGCCACCCACAGCCTGCCCTGGCGGTCTTCGTGCAGCGCGGTCACCCGCCCGCGGCTGATGGTGCTGTCGGGTCCTTCGCCATTGCGGAAGTTCTTGAACGTATAGCCGTCGTACCGTGTGAGGCCCTTCCAGTTGCCGATCCAGATGAACCCTTTGCGGTCCTGCAGCATGGCCGAGACGGGGCTTTGCACCAATCCGTCGGTGAAAGACAGGTGCCTGAACACCGGCGGGTCGGGCAGTCCGCCAACGGCCGCGGTTGTACCAGCCTGCAGGCCTTCCGCACACAGGCAGCACCAACACAGCAACAATAATCGGGCAGTCATCATAATCAAGGCCTCTCCTTTAGCCAGGGGGTAGCATGGCTTTATCGTACAAAGGTAGCTATTGGGTCGCTTCCGGCCAAGCGCGGGCGTACATTGAATTTTTACCAAGGGGGATTAAGCCAAGGGCGAGCGGCAGTGCGCTTACGTCAATAAAGCATCCCGAACAGCCAAAGCGGTATTTTATGGCCATTGCCCACCTCGATGTCGTCCGCAGCCACATATGCATTTGGCATATCGGCAATTTGGTTGAAATTCTTCTTCGCGCCACCTACCTCAAACACATACTGACTGTCTACGATGAAGTCGCCCTGTTTGGCCAGGTCTACCCGTTGGCCAGCGTTGCGGAGCTGGTTTACAAAAAAGCTTTCGCGGATACTGCCTGCGTTTTTGGGCTGGGTAGAAAGGGCATAAAATAGATTGGGGTTGTCCAGCAGCAGCTTGCCGGGCTTTTCCAGCGGGCCGAGGCCCTTGCCTTCAAGATAGACCAGTTGGATCAATTTGGCCTTTTCTAGGTAGTGCAGGTATTGGATCAGTGTGGTCCTGCTCATTCCGATGGTCTTGGCAAGCGCCGAGATGTTGGGCTTAAAGGGTACCTGGGTGGCCAGGCTAGCCAACAGTTGGTTAATTTTACGGGTCTGTTGCTTATCGATATCTTCGATGAAGGCCAGGTCATAAGCGATGGTCAGGTTTACCACATTGGCCAGTTGGAGGGGGTAGCCTGCCAAATCCTCTTTATAATAGGGGTAGTACCCGTAGGCAAGGTACTGGCCGAATACTTTGATGGGCTTCATGTCATTCAGTTCAACGGCCAGCGCTACGTGGTTTTCCAGCACATCTTCCAAGGAGACCGCAGGCTGTTCAACCTGGTATTCGAAGGAAAGGAACTCGCGGAACGAAAAGCCCGCAAGGTGATGGATGTGAGCACGTCTGCTCAGGTCGACCTCCAAGGAAAGCATCTCGATGATTGAAGATCCCGTGAACACCACGTGGATATCCCGGTAGAAGTCGTACAGATTTTTAAGCTCGCGGGCCCAGCCGTCGTATTTATGTACCTCATCAACAAACAGGTACCTGCCGCCGGATTTACGGAATGCTTCCGCCGTTTCCACGAGCGTATGACTAGTAAAATAGAGGTCGTCCAAACTGATGTACAGCTTTTCATCGTCAGCTACGTCGAGCATTTTCATGCGCTGTAGCATCAACGTCGTTTTGCCGGCACCCCGAGCCCCCAAAATACCGATCAGCCTGTTCTGCCAGTTGATGCGTTGGAGGAGCGACCGCTGGAAGCCCAGTTCGGTTTGTCGCAACAAGATAGCAGATTTTTCCTTGAGGATATCCATTTGTAAATTGTCTTTTAAGAAAGACAAAATTACCAAAAAATGTTTTTATAAGAAGACATTTTATTTGGCGCGCCGAGGAAAGCAAGAACTTGTCCGGAAACTCAACCGTGCATGCTGCGATAATTTTTAGGAAGCGCAGGTAGGTGCGGCCACATCGGCCTTGGAGAGGTATTCGTACCCGCGGTATAATATCAATATTTCCATCACTACGGCCGGGATCATGATCACATAGCTCACAAAGAAGAGCACCACGGTGACCAGCAGGCAGCCCACGATGATTTCCAGGATACCCGCCACGCGGGAGAGCTCGCCCATGCCGTCCTGCAGGCGGATAAGCGACAGGCCGAAGACGATGCTCAGCGCACCGAACAATACCGAGGCTACGGCGTAAGGGAGCAGGTACGCCTCGGCATCCGCGGCTGACAACGGTAGGTGACCGCTTGGTGGCTTTTCTTGCCCAGCTCTCTCAATATCTGTTGTCTGTAACGCTGTTTGTATATGCCTAAGCACATGCGCGTGACCGATGGGGGCATTATCGAAATGGATAAGCCGCTTTCGGACCATAAGCCTGTGTGGGCGGCGCTGCGTATCCATTGAGCTTCGGCTTCATCGCGTAAATCCCTGCGACGATTCGCACTTCGAACTCCGGATTGGCCGGCACGCCGCCGAATCCCGGCGGTCTCCCTGCATGCGTCTCTCCCGACACGTTGCCGACGGTTTCCCGTTGTGGTGCCGTCTTTCGGTGTTTTTGCCGGGGCAGGGTGGGGTATCGCCGGGATATCACCGGGATGACACACGGGTGTGGGGTAAGGGGAGGTGGGATCGCGCACGGACCGGCGGAGGATGCCGGGTAGCCCTGCCCGCGCCGGTTGCCCGCAGCGGCCCGGCAAAAACGTCGTTTCACGCCAAAAGCGGCATCCCGCGACATTTGCGTCATTACGCGCCATCCGCGACAGCGGCCGGTGTGCCCCTCCCGATCTTTGTGCTGTTGTTCAAATGATCGTATCATGGCACAACAGGAAAGTATCATTAAATTAAAAGGAAGGATCGGGGATCTGACCTTTTACGAAACCAAAGACGGGTACCAGGCACGGCAAGTCAAGGGGGTGAGCCCCCAGCGTATTGCCACGGACCCCAACTATCAGCGTACACGGGAAAACAACGCTGAATTTGCCACGGGTGCGGCGGCCGCCAAACGGCTGCGCGACACGTTGCGGCCGATGATCCTGCTCACCTATGATCCCAAGATGCCGGCGCGGCTTTTCAGCCGGGTGATGCGGGTGGTCAAGGCCGATTCGGTGAGCGACCGCGGTGAGCGGCAGGTGCTGCCGGGCAACCTGGGGTTGCTCAGCCAGTTCGGGTTCAACGTGGGCGCATCGCTGGCCAGTACGCTCTTCGTGGTGCCCGAGTGCACGGTAGACCGGGAGGCGGGCAGCGTGACGCTCAACATCCCGTCGTTGGTTCCGTCGCTTACCATCGGGGCACCCAAAGGAGCCACGCACTTTCAGTTCAATTTCGGTGCGGCCGTCATTGATTTCGACACGGAAGGCGAAGGCAACGGATCGGCCATCGCCATGGCCGAAAGCGGGACCGGCCTGCTGACGGCCGAGACCTTTGCGCCTACGACGCTCACGGCGGCAATCCCAGCGGCTAGCGAGCTGCCGCTGTTTGTCCTGTTCGGTATTTCCTTTTATCAGGAGGTAAACGGCAAGCTGTATCCGCTCAACAATGGGGCGTACAATCCCGTTGACATCATCCGGATCGACGTGGTATGATGGAGCTGCATCTCAGGCGCCGCTACTACCCGGAGGGTACCAACGGCGAGATCAGCTATCAACACCGCGCAGTATGCGCCTGCATCGAGCTGCCCTGGCGCGGCAACCGCCGGTTTATCAGCTGCATCCCGGAGGGCCGCTACCGCCTGGTAAAGCGCATGCACAGCCGTTGGGGCGAGCAGTTGGCCGTGGCCAACGTGCCGGGGCGTGAGGGCATCCTTATCCACCCGGCCAATGATGCGCTTACCCAACTGCAGGGGTGCATTGCGCCGGTTACCAAGTGTACCGCGCCGGGCGCGGGCCAGTACAGCCGGGTGGCACTGGACCGGCTGAAGGACCTCGTCTATCCGGTACTGGATGCCGGCGAGGAAGTGTGGCTGGTGATCGTGGCAGCGTCGGTGGTAGGAAGACAGGTGACCGGTAATCCGTGAATCGTGATGAAAAACAACGAAAAGGCATCCGCCCCTCGGGGAGCGGCGGATGCCACGCCCGTCCGGGCGACAGCCGGACAACCGGCCGTACCGTGGTGGGTATCGCTTCGGCAGGGGCTGCAGCTGGCCAGTCAGCTGGTTGTCGCCTCGCCGGTGCGGCTACCGTCCAAGGTAGTGACCGCGGCCAAGTACGTGAGCCTGGCATTGGGTCTTTGGGAAAGCTTCGACCTGCAGCCCGATGCGCCACCTGGTGTGGCGGCCAAGGAAGACGGCGAAGCGGAGGCTCCCGATGCGCCATGACCTCAGGCTGGGCACGGCCGCAGGCACGCTGCTGAGCGCCCTGCCCCACATCGGCACCGATGAGCTGCTGAAGACCGCCATCCTTGCCGCCGTGGGCGCCACGGCCAGCTTCGTGATGAGCCTCGTGCTCCATCGGCTGCGCCGATCGCGCCGCCGGTAAACCAAGCCGCTCCCAATTCGCCGGGGGCGGCTTTTATCATTGGCCTGCATCATGTTTATAATTTAAGGAAATGATAGGAAAAGTTATAATTGTGATTATAACTTTTGTATATTTGTTAAGCATTTAAAACATATTTACATATGAATGTTCCGGCCAATATCATTTCCAGAGATCATTACCTTCAGCAAATACTGCCATTTGCGCGAAAAAACCTGATCAAGGTTTTAAGTGGCCAGCGCCGGGTAGGTAAGAGCTACCTGCTCTTTCAATTGATGCAGCATATTCAACAAGAAGAGCCATCCGCATCCATTATTTACATCAATAAGGAAGACCTACGATTTGATGCTATTCGCAATGCGAATGACTTAAATGAATTTGTGACTGCGCGTTTGCGTGAAGGGCAGCGCAATTACATTTTCATAGATGAAATACAGGATATAGAAGATTTTGAAAAAGCATTGCGTTCGCTTTTGCTTAATCCAGCGAACGACCTTTACATCACGGGTAGCAATGCGACCATGCTGTCCGGAGAACTCGCTACCTATTTAAGTGGCCGCTATATTGAGTTTACGATATATAGCTTATCCTATGTGGAGTTTCTGCATTTTCATGGGTTGCCGGATGACGATGTGAATTTCGAACTGTACTTACGCTACGGCGGGTTGCCCTACCTGGTGAACCTTCCACTGGCAGAGCACGCATTCGAATATATTAAAGGAGTTTATTCCACTATTGTGTATCGTGATGTGGTAAGCCGTTTCAATGTCCGCAATACCCAATTTCTGGAGAAGCTAATCCAGTTTCTTGCTGATCAGATCGGCAGCCTGTTTTCTGCCAAACGTATCAGTGATTTTCTCAAATCACAACGGGTTAACCTGGCACCTAATCAAATACAGCAATATGTTTCCTACCTGGTCAGTGCATTTGTCATCCATGAAGTGGGGCGGTATGACCTGATTGGCAAGCGCATTTTTGAGATAGGCCATAAGTACTATTTTGAAAATACGGGCATACGCAATGTAATAAGTGGCTATACTGCCGCGGATCGGGGCAAGCTGCTGGAAAATGTGGTTTACAATCACCTGGCGTTTTGTGGCTATTCAGTAAAGGTAGGAGTCCTACAAGCTTTGGAGATAGATTTTATAGGCGAGCGCCGTGGCGAAAAAGTTTACGTCCAGGTGGCGTTAAACCTCCATGAGCCGGATACGATAACGCGTGAATTTGGCAACTTGCTCAAAATAGAAGACAACTATCCTAAATACGTTGTATCCACCGAGCCTTTTTCGGGAAACACGTACCAAGGAATTATCCATCTTACGGTCAGGGAGTTTTTAACCGGCTTCCATTGAGCTGGCCGCTAATCCACCACCCGCATCACCTCTTCCACCTCCAAGCCCATGTAATCCGCAAATTCCTGTATGGATACCGGCTGGTGCGGCAGTTTGCCCAGCACGAAATGAATGTCTTTGAGCAGCCGCTGCGATGCGCGGATGCTCTTGCCCGTGATGATGCTCACATCGTGGGGCAGGATGATGAGCCGTTTTTTCTTCATAATAGATGGGTCATAGTTCGATCGGTTTGGTGCCGCGGGCGATAATTTCGTATCTTAGCGACGAGTTAGGTTAGTTTTTCAGGTATACATTTAAAAACGAACGGTTTGATCAGATAAGTATTGAATTGACATATCATTAACTATAGCGACAGCTATTTTTTCCGCAACCAAATACTACCAAATTGCGAACAACACGGAAGAAAATCTGCTGGACGCCCGGTCATGCGGGCGCCGGACTTTCTGTGTTGGCCGTTGGTAGCGGTCGGTTGCGGGAGTTTGGTTGCCCGCAGCTGTTTTATAACCATGGCCGAATCCCTTTCCCTTACCGACATTCTTCATCTCCCCATTGCCGGCATGCCCGGCTGGAGCAAAACATTCCGTGCGCGTTGCCGGGCGTGCCGCTTCACCACGCTGCAGGACATCGTTTCACTGGGTGCAGCCGAGGTTTCCCGGATCAAATACCTCGGGCCTGACTGTTTCCGTGAATTGGTGGATTTCCTGGATGAACGGGAGCTGTTGCTACTACTGCCGCGCTGACGGCTTATAACCGCTTGCTCTGTTTTATTCCGACCATCCGCATTTTCAGTTGTGCTTTGTATGTGCGGCCGATGGGGAGCACCTCTTTGACGTGATGCAGTTTCACCTCGCGGGCGGTAAAGGCTGCAATGAGGTGCAAAGGTACGACGTAGCTTTTGTGTATCTGCAGGAAACGCAGCTGCGGCAGTTGCTTTACCACTTCCTGCAGCGGTTTACGGAGCAGCAGGATATCTTCTCCCAGCAGGTGTACGTGCGTGTAGTTTCTTGCCGATTCGAGGTAGCGTATATCACTGTAGTACACCTTTACGCCCCCGCCATGTTGTTCGAAAACGGCGTAGTCGTCCAGTTGGTCATTGTTCAGGCTGCTGCCATTCAGCCTGCGCCAGGTTTTCCGGACCGCTTCTTTGAACAGTCCGTAGGAGAGCGGCTTGGTGAGGTAGTCTACCACGTCCAGCCGGTAGCCTTTTGTGGCATAGCTTGCCGAGTTGTGGGCCGTGACGAGGATTACAAGCGGTTGCCGTGGCAGGGATTCGATCATATCGAGGCTATCCATGTCGGGCAGCTTAATGTCTGTGATGAGCAGGTGCGCATCATGGTTCAGCAAGAAGTGCTGCGTATCCAGCGCTCTATCAAATGTCGCTACACATTCTGCGTTTTCGGTTTCGTCTACATACTTACCGAGCAGGCCTGCGGCGGTGGGGTCATCCTCCAGGATGACACAACGGATAGAATTAATCATAGGTGGTGTAGTTTATGGTTAAACGGATGGTGTATTGCTGTTCGTTTTCATCACGTTCCAGCGTGTGGTGGCAGCCGTCCAGCAGCAGCAGACTCTGCCGGACCAACTGCAGCCCCCGGCCGGTGGTGGGTTTGTCTGTAGCATGCGGCCGTTTCCAGTTGGTACATGTAAAGACCAGCCTGCCGGGCGTGAAGGCGATGTCGGCAAGAATGGGGTGGGCGGCGTCTACCCAACCGTGCGTATCGGCATTTTCCAGCAACGTGCTCAGCACCAGCGGGGCGATGATGTGCTCACGGGGTTCGCCTGATTTCCGGAGCTGAATAACGGGGCGATCGTTGTTGCGGCGTTTTATCGATTGGGCCATCTCTTCCAGCTGTTTCAGTGCACGGCTTGCATGGACCAGGGGAATGGATTTGTCCATCGCTTCCGCGATGAAGTCCCACGTCCGGGCAATGTAATTGATCTGTTCAGGTATATACGCATCGTTTAATTTCTCGGCGCGGCCTAATATATCGTGCAGCAGATGCCGGATGAAGTGAGACTGCGCGCTGTGCAGTACCTGATTCGCTTTCACGGTTACGATTGCCTTTTCATGCAGGGCCGCGGCGCGTTCCATTTCGCGGGTTCTCCGGCTTTTCAGCAGCAGCATGTAGAAAAACGAATAGATGAGCGTACCCATAAACACCGTGGTGTAGGCCGAGGTGGTCTTTGCCAGGAACTCGTCCCAGCGGAAGGGTACATGCGGTTTGTGAAGCCGGAGGCCCACGGCAGGGAGCACGAGGTAGACCGCGGCAAGGCTCAGGAGTGGAAAACCTGCGGTGAGCGCGATGGCCCAAACCACTCCTTTGCGGCGCGATTCGGGGTGTATGCACCACCGGGCGACCTGTGCGAAGAGCAGGCATGCGCCGCAGATGGATGCATTGATGGCCAGCCATGCCCAGCCGCCCCCCTTGCCAAAGCGTGCCCAGTTGGTGAGGTGGCTGGCCAGGCAGTAGGCCAGTGCCACTGTGATGAGCATCCAGACGGGGATATCCATCACCCGTTTGCTGAGCATGGTTTTCCAGTTCATTGTTGACGCTATTTAGGAGGTATGAATATCGGAAAAAAAGTGAATATTGTAGCTCCCCCAATATTGGCGGTACAGTTTCCAGGGCACGGGGTAGGTACAATACGAGGGAAGGTGCAGCAGGCAGGCGCGGTTTCCGGCCCGGTAGGTGGCCCACAGGCCCAGGTCGTCCAGATCAGGTGCCGGGTGCGGTTGGGGATCGAGGATAAGCTGGTTGTGTATGTTGAGCCAGCCTTCCCATTGCTCCGGTTGCCGGGCTACAAACGTGGCCAGCTGTGCGTAGAGGGTACGCGTGGCGCGGTCGGCAAAGTCGTGTTGCGTCTCGTTGGGCAGTGGCAGTAGGGACGGCAGGTGATGATAGGCGATGGAATGGCCGTACTGGAAGTGTTTATCGGGGGTACGCTCGCACAGTACGGGATGGATGGGTAGGCCGAGGCGGTGAGCCAGGGCCGCCATTCCCTTTCGCACGGCCATGCGTTGCAGGCCGAAGTCTACCTGGAGCAGGTTCCGGTAGACCTCGCCGGCCACGGTGGTGCCGGTATTGCCATCTATGTACACCAATAGGCTGCGGCCCTGTTTTGCCGCGCGGGCCATCTGGAAGAGTGCTTGGGGCTGCTCTGCATCAATGAGCTCCATGTCTAAGGTTATGCCCGCCTGTTGGGCCAGCGAGGTGTAGAGCGCCTGCATGGCCTGCTGCTCCTGCCGGTAGGCCCCGTTTGCCACGAGCAGGCTGAACGGTACACCCGCCCTCGCCAGGAGGTAGTTGATGAGGCGGTATGAACCGGTGTGGTAGGTACAGACGATGGCGGGGCAATGCCGCAGCCGGGCAGCCCACAGGTTGTCCCAGCCGCTGATGGTTAGTATATGCTCATACGGTGCATGTTCTACATCGATGAAGCTGAGCCGCCTGTTGGCATGCAGCTTGCGGAAGATTTCCGGATAGGCTTTTTTGGGTAGGAGGGGTACGATGTTGTGCAGGTTTGCGCTGTAGAACGCAAACTGGCGTTCGATGCGCTGCGAAGCCCTGCGGATGTCGAAGGTTTGATACGATTGGATAATATGCCGGCGCTGGGCCAGGATGGAATCTAATGTTTTCATCGGCGTTTTTTTTAAGTATGGTGTAAGGTGTTTCCAGCCGGGGGCTGGAAAAGGCGGGGCTCTGTGGAGGAGCCCCACTTTCATTGGTCTAGAGCGGCTCGAAGTCGCACTTCGGCTCGCGTGGCTTGTCATCTTCGCTCAGCCAGCCGTAGATGGCGTGCAGCGGGATGGGATTTTCCAGAATGGCGCCACCCATGTGGCGCCGCCCATTGGCAAACGGTGTGTCCATGCCTCTTTTTGATTTAAGATAAAACCATCGCCCGCTTTCCGTTTTAACGGGGCATCGGGCACCTTCCCCGTACCGCAATAATGGGGCATAGCGGGCGGCAAAAAAAATGGATGGGACAAACGGCCGGCAGGGCGAGTATCAACAACCAGAAACAGGGACAAGCTGCACAGGCGGCCGTTCGTCCCTGAAAACGGTCGTTCGTCCCTGCGGGTTTGGTTTGTTGGCGTGCCGGTGGTTAGTTTCGGGGTGTGCGGTTATCCCTACACATCGATTGCCCTGAAGCCCGCGTGCATGGCGGCGATGCCATACGAACGGCCGTGGCAAGTAGCACGTATCCGCTGCCGGGCGCGGAGGTGCGGTATTGGGTGGGGCGGGGTTGGCGCGTGCTGGAGCAGGGATATGACCTGCCCGACGTGTATGTGTGCAGCATCGAGGTAGCGGCCAGAGGCGATACGGTTCTTCCCATCCGCTGCCCGCAGCATGACCTGTATGGATTTTATGTGCTGGCGGGGAGTGTGAGGCTCACCGGAGCCGAGGCGCCCACCGCCGTATTGGACACCGCTGCCGGCCATTACCGGCTCAGCTACCTTCCTGCGGCGGCTTACCGCTGCCTTTTCGCCGCCGGCAAGCACCACGTTTTCTATTTCGTGGCCAAGGGCAGCGTACTCTTCCGGGAGGCCAGCCCCGAGCTGGGAGCGGATATTGCGCCAGTGGAGGCGCTGCGGGCACGGCTCGGTACCCCTAAAGTGAGCGCCAGCCTATCGATGGCCGGTATGGCGGGCGATGCCATCCGCCGGTTCCTCCGCCATCCGGGAGCTACCTACTTGCGGCGCTATGTCGCCATCCAAGCGCTTGTCATCACGTTATTGTTGCAGGCCTGCGAAGCGCTACGCGCACAGCCCGTGCCGGGGCAGGTGGGTTTGTCGCTTGCCCAGCGCATGCGCACCTATATCGATGAACGGGTAGCCGATGGCGGGGACGTTGACACGGCATCCGTGGCCCGCCGCTTCGCGGTATCCTACGTCTATGCTAAGATGATTTTCCGTAAACACATAGGCCAGCCCATCGGCGGATATATCCGTGGGTGTAAGCTGAAACAGGCCCGCTACATGCTCGAAGCCGGCGACAGCCCCACGCAGGCAGCGCGTTATGTCGGCTGGACACCCGCTTATTTTAGCCGGGCTTTCCGTGCCAAGTATGGGTATCCACCGGGGCAGCATAGAAATGCTATTTCTTCTTAAACAGAAAGACGATATATTTAAATCCACCGGCCGTGGGCACGGTGACGCCGATTTTTAACCGGGTGTCATTCAGCTCATATACCTGCAAGGCCACACTGTCGGCCCCGGCGCCTATGGTCATTTTCTTGGATGCTTCATCGTAGGCATAAGGCTGGTTTGCCAGCCCGTGCCCGCCAGCACATCGGCAGGATCGTCTTTGCTCCCATCGTCGTTTTTTTCACATGAAATAGCAGCGCAGCCGCAAAGCACCCGTAGTAGAAAACGAATCGATTTCATTATTTTTAATCAGCTATACGCTTACTTAAGCACGCTAAAGTAATCAATTTCCGGCATTTGCCGTACCATCAAATAAGTCAATAAATCCCGTATCAGATAAGTCAATACCTGCCTCTAAGGCTGTCCTACATTTGCTGATATGAAGGAAGCGAAAGACGTAAGTTTTATTATTCTTGGGGGAATTGCCGTAGCAGCCATCTGGTCGGTAACAGCCCTTTATTTCGAGTACGCCGGGCACTCCTGCATTGAAACTATTTTGTCCGAGTCGGGCACCGGTTGGTACTATGTTGATACACCGGTGGATTGCCCGCCGTGTAAAGCAAGGCATACGCGCTATCCGGCAAGATTGAATAAGATCACTCCATATGAATACACCTGAACATATACCATGAATAAGAAGACATTATATCTCGACATTGCGATCCGCGTACTTTTCGTGGCCCTTTATACGTATACGGCAGCGATGAAGCTGCTCGACTTTCCCGTGTACCGCATCAAGATGCGGCGCCAGCATTTTTTT